>DASPOT010000372.1:0-3828 GCA_035625875.1 Mycobacterium sp.
CCCCTGTTGGATCGCGGTCGAGTGCCTCCTGAGGAACCGCCCAAGGACCTCGCGGGTCCAGCTCGTCCAGCGGAGATGGTCGGCGTGGAGTGAGGTACCAGCACCACCGCGCCGTCGTGCGTCCGCGAAACTCTTGAGCGCCTCCATATCTGCACGGCCGACTATCCAGCAGGCGCCGCGTGCCCACGGGCACACACTGTCACAGGGACAAGAAGATGAGAAAAGGACACGCTGGGGACACGAACGTTAGAAAAAGACAAGTTGCATGAGAACCGACACTGGCGGCGCAACACTGCTGGCTGCGGGTCCGGTTCAGTTGTCCGGAAATCGCGATTCCAGTACAGGCGGCTCTAGCTGGACGCCTCTCGTAGCCACTTCTGGATCGTCGTTGGAGACATACCCAGCTCCGCCGCGATCGCCCAAACCGACCCGCCTTCCTCGCGCGCAGCGGCCACCGCGTCCCGCAACTCGCCTTGCGTGCGGGCCACAGCGTGGGCCGTAAGACCTGTTGCGTCACTACGACGCCGCAGAGCGTGAGCGCCTGGAGTGCGAGGCACTAGCCGCCGCTGAGCGCCGGTATCTCGGACGCTTTCCTGGTATCGGACAGCGGTCGCCCATGGGGGTTGATCCGGCTTATGATTTTGTCACGTGACCGTTTACTGGACTACCCGGTCTCGGTAAGAGGCGTCGGCACGAGCAATCGGTCGATTTCTGGCCAGGGTCCTGGATATCTCTGTCGAGGAGTATCGGTCGGCCTGTCAACGTGCGCGCAAGCGGCCAGCCGGCACGCCGGTTTGATCGAGGCAGCTCAACGACTGCGCCGTTCTGCGCCCCGCGCCCACTCGGGAAGGTCTCATTCTTCCACGTGCGCACGGCCTCGGGATCCTGCTGCCAGGCCCGTCGCAGCGGGCGCTGGGGAGAGAACCCGAGTTTGCGCAAAACCCGACCGATGGTGGTCCTGTGCAGCCGGACATCGAACTGGCGTTCCACGACGATCGCGATCATGTCGCGGGTCCACATCCCGAAGTCGAACTGCAACTGCCGTGGATCCTTGTGCGCCAAGATGTCTCGCAGCCGCGCCAGCTGGTGGTCGCTCAGCGTGGCGGGCCGGCCGGGCACCGGCTTGGCCTTCAACACGTCCCTGCCGCCCCGCTCAAACCGGGCCCACCATCGATGCACCGAACCACGATGCAGGCCAAGCGTTTCTGCGACCTCGGCCGCCGACGCACCCGCCACGACCAGATCCACCGCTCGCATTCGCAACACCTCGAGCGTGACGTGGTCGAGTTTCCGACCATCGTTGTCGCGCATAGCAATAAGCCAACACAAAACATCTCCGAAGATCGAGCACCACTACTCGCGTGTCGCCTTATTTATGCACGAATTAGTAAGTGGCCGGCCAGCGACCCGCTGGCCAGTTGGATCGGTCCCGTCTACATCGAAATCGCCCGCCTCTTCATCTAATCGAGCATGTGCAGCCCAAATCGCCACGGTGCGAGGGGCTTTCGCGTATGGCTCTGCGTGGCTACGTGTAACCTAGCCAGAATTGACAGAACTGTGTTACTGGTCCAGTGCCCGCATCGTCACAGCCGGTGCACGGTCTGCGCCTCAGGTCTCCGGGGTGTGCCGGCGAGACGGTAACTCACCCGCTGACCTATCTCCGGCTTTCGGTCTCTGGGGATCTGCGAGATATGAACGAACACATCCACACCGTCGCTGTCGCGTGTGATGAACCCAAAGCCGAATTCATTGTTGAACCAATTAATAACGCCGTAGTCAAGCGTGCCCATGGCGGCCGAGATCGCGTCGAAGTCGAGGCGCTTTGGCGCCGCCCGTTTCGGCGGAGTCCGCTCGCCGTCATCGATTCTTTTGGTGTCGGAGACATCGCCCGAGGTCATGAAGAAGAACCTTACTTCCACCGCTTTTCGCTACCGCTGTTGAGAGAAACCTACAATGCTTTGGCTTTCCATTCGGGAATCATGTTCAAACCCTAGCGGCGAGACCCCCGGGCTGCCGCAGTCCACAGCCCCTAACTCGAAGGACCAATGTCCCCTTTCTCCAGCGATGCACCGTGTGACCGAGGTGCGGTGTATATGCGTTGCAGGACAACGAATCCCGTGTTATCGAGATCACATGTCGCCGAATCGATGCTGAAATGATAATGATGCCGAAATATTGCCGAAACATTGTGATCCGCGAAAATGCCGCTGGCGCGCATCGCATGCCTGGTGCTGGTTGTAGGCGACGCCCGAATTGGGCAGCCCTTGGCCAGGCGTGGGTCGCGTGTGGATGCTGGGGGCGGTGCCTCGGTACCTTTGCCCTGTTTCAAGCGGGCTCGGTTATGTTATGCAGACAGAGTTCCCCCGATTTGGGTAAGGAACGTGTCACCAGCCGCAAACGAGGTGATGTAAGAAACGTGTCATGAGCGGCAATCGTGAGGTGGAAAGCCTCATGTCAATGTCTGTGGCGCACCGGTAGTTTCCAGCGAAAAAACAACGATTACGGGCTGACATTCGAGCCGCAACTCCCGAAAGGCCGTGAGTTCCCGGCGAAGTGGCTTCAGTCCGCCTGAACCCTCAGACTTCCCCGGACTCCCGAAGGTGTCCTAGGGCGACATGTAAGGCCTTGGTGAACTGCCCCGGGCGATGCAGGTTGCGTCGTTACGCTGCTTGACGGCTCCGTACACCAGGCGCAGATGGCCAAGATTGCTCACGAAGCGTTCGGTCCGCTGGCGCCGGTGGCGCCGTTGCTAGTAGTTGCCGCCGCGTGTGTCGCTACGGGCACCCCAAGAAGCTGATCCAGTAGCTCACCGCCAGACAGGGCCATCGGACAGGCGCCTTCCTCGCGCACACCGAACGCAGAGGTAGCGGTCCCAGACCCATCCCATCTGGTCGACAGGCACCAGCTTGCCGCAGACGGGGCAGTAGTCCTGCTCGATGCCTACCGGAGCCGTGGGGCACGGCGGCTCGGCCGGTTCACGCGGCGTCAGCAGGTTGGCGATGACCACCTTCAACTGCCACCACATCTGCTTGAACCCGAGGATCATCGCCATGCCGAAGATGATGTCGGCGCACGTGCTCGTCGTCGTGCCACCGGCAGCCCGTACCGGCGCAGGATCGCTCGGGCGTTCCGCAGCCCGCGCACGTCGGACCCGCAACCCGAGATGGTCGTCACCAATTGCCCACCGACGTAGATCTTCCAGTGGCCGGATCGTGCCGCAACGACCTCGCCACCGGCGGACCGGACCTGGTCGAGGAGCATCGCGACGTCCTTCCCGTTTCTCATCGTCATCAGTTCTCCTGCGCCTTGCGTGCGATGACGATGCAGTCGGATCGCGGACAATCCGGCTGATGCGTGGAAGGCGGGCGAGCAGGCGTTGAGGGGCATGGGCCCAACACGTTTTCGAGGTGCTTGCTCATGTGGTCGAGGTACCAGCCCTGGTGCCATTCGGCCCACGTGATGCTCGCCGCCCGGTTCGCCGCGAAGCTTGCCTGCTTTGCCGCGCTCTCCTGGGCCAGTGCGCGGTACACGGCCGCGACCAGCAGCCGCGCCGAATCCCCACGCCAAGCCACTGGTGTGGGTCGATGAACCCGGCGAGGCGCTCAACCGTGCCCGGCGAGTTGGGAGAACAATATGAGCAGCTCATTCGGCACGCTAGCTTGTTGCGCCTGCTCGACGCCGGCCAACAGCTCGCCGGACGCTGGCGGCCCTCCTCAATCCAGGCGGGCCGTGGGCTCTGGCTCGGGCAATGCATGCGCCAGGCCGCGGTCATCCCTCACCCACCTGGCCGGGCGCCGGTAGCCGGGTGCGGTGGCCATGTGAGGCCCA
>DASPOT010000373.1:0-4326 GCA_035625875.1 Mycobacterium sp.
CTGGAGGCAGCCAACCACGGTTGGCTGCTCCACCGTCACGACGTTGATGGGTCGCCGAGGTCTGGCCGTACAGCATCACTCAAGCGGCGAGGCCGCAGACATCCGCCGTCGCGGAGGTCAGTGGCGCGCATCAAGGCCCGCAGGCCCGCGAAGCGACAGAGCCGGTCGGCGCGAACTTCCACCACCCATCGGCCCACGGCGATAGCCGCATAAGCGGCTATCGAGACAGCCGACTGGCACGGGGAATCCCCGCAATTCATCGCGGGGAGGACGTCACGTCGCGCAGCACATCTGGCGAAGGTTGGGGCCCGCCGGCCGACAACGGTGACGCGATGCGGCTGCTCGGGAGTCACGATGTCCTCACGGCCGACATGGCGGACGCACTGCGCAACGCCGTCGGATTTCGAAATGTCCTGCTTCATGAATACGTCCAGGTGTCGGACGACATTGTCACCGCCCGCCTCGGCGACCTCGGCGACCTCGATGGCTTCGTCGAGCAAGTGGCCGCATTCATAACCGAAGCGGCCGAGCCTCACTAAGTGCGCCGGCCGGACGCCCTCGGCTCGGGACATTGTTGACAGGTGCTTGCGCCGGGGCTCCAACAACTCTGGCAGGTTCAAGCGCAATTAAGCATCGGCTGACGGAGGCGAGTGCCAAGCTGGGTTTGTGCCGCGCACCCAAGCCGTCTACTACCGAGACGAGCGCGGCGTGGAGCCCGTCGACGACTTCATCGAAGCGTTGCCGCCAAAACGCGCTGCCAAGATCGACGACTATATCGAGGAGTACTTAAACGGCAGGCCGCCCGATGCGCCACCGCCCGAATATCCGATAACCTCACAACTTGAGGGGGCTGCGTGAGTTGCGTGTGCGCTTCGCAAACACCCGCTTTCGGATCCTGTACCAGCAGTCTGAGCACCTTGTGGTGCTACTTCACGCGATCCAGAAGGACACTGGTGCCGTGCTTCGCGCCGACATCGAGCTGGCGAAGCGGCGGATGACAGACTTCAAGCGCCGCATGGATGCCGAGCGCAGACGGCCGCCACGCGCGGTCGGTAGGGATGCGCCACCGAGACGTCGATCCACGAGTTGAGGAGTTTATCAAAATAGATAAACTAGCGCTCATGAGCGCTAAGGACGTAAAACATCACGTCAGCGCGACGGGAACGAAGGCTACGGCCGCGGCGGCCGGTCGTGCGCGCCGTAGTGAAGAATACCGGGAGGCCCGCGACGAGTACGCCGAGATCCGTGAGCTACGCAAACGAAACTGGATCGCGGCCCATATCCGCGAGCGCCGCTACGAGCTGGACCTCACCCAGCGTAAGCTCGCCGAGCGTGCGGACACCTCGCATTCGTTCATCTCGAAGCTGGAGAGTGGAACGCACATCCCAACGATCCCCGTACTCAAGCGCATCCTCGCCGTCCTCGATGAGGACCTACTCATCGGGATCGAGCGGCGGATTCCCGGTGAGGAGTCCGAGCGCGAGATCGCGGCTGTGCCGGGACTCATGGGCGCCTGATCTCCGCTGTCCGTTCGCATTGCGGGTGGAGCCGATGCGAGGGAGGCGCAGCGGGCGATATCACGGTTCATGCTGGAGCGGACAGTGGCGTCGGGGCGGGTGCCTCTCCGAGGGGCATAACGCAACGATCAACGGATCGGGTCTTGCCTGGCGCGGCCCCCGGTATGAAAGGCTGGCCGCGTGAGCCGATCCAAACGGACGGTGCTGGACGCCCTGATCGCCGAAGCGACCGTCGATTGTTACAACGAAAGCGAGTGCGTCACCGGCTTTTACACCATGCTCGAGGACAACATCGCCGTGCCGTTCCAGACTGTGGTGCTCGGCGTGGACGTGACCGTAACAGGCGTGGATTTGACCGAGGACGGGCAGATCACTGCCGTCTGCACGCGCGGCAAGGCTAAGCAGCGCATCCCGATCCTGGACCTGCCATTGCCCACGCCGCCACCGAAGGGCGCGGAGTGGATCGACGCCTACCGCCGGTGGGCGAAAGGATGACCACGGGGGACCCCATGCGCGATGCCGACGAGCGCCAGGTGCGGATGACCGAGCGCGAAGCGCTGGCCAACGTGCGTACCGTGCTCGAACTGTGCGCGGCCGGCGAGCTGAGGTGCAGTGACAAGACCAACCGCCCCACAGCCGCCACCATCCGCACCATCGACGCGCACCTTGTGCACGGTGATTTCTACACCGACGAGCGCATTGCCACCGTCGCCTGGCCACTGCTGGTCCAAGCCGGCGGACTGGCCAAACTGGACGGCACGCGTTTGCAGCTGGCACCGAAAGGCCGTGCCGCACTGGGGAAACCACCCGCTGAGACCATTCGCCACCTATGGCAGCGATGGCTCACCCATGCCGTAATCGACGAGTTCAGCCGGATCGAGCAGATCAAAGGGCAGCGCGCCCGCAATGTACTTACCGCGGCCAAGCCCCGCCGCCAGACGGTCGCCGTCGCGCTGGCCGACTGCCCACCCGGCGAGTGGATAGGCGTGGACGGTTTGTTCACCGCTATGCGCCTCGATGACCTCAGCCCCACCATCGCGCGCAGTGAGATGGCCCTGTGGAAGCTCTACCTGGAGGACCCACACTACGGCAGCCTCGGCTACGCCGGCTACCACGATTGGACGCTGCTGGAGGGCCGCTACACGCTGGCCGTGTTGTTCGAGTATGCCGGCACGCTCGGGCTGATCGACCTCGACTACATCCATCCCAGCGGCGCGCGTGACGACTTCCGCGACAACTGGGGTGGCGACTTGCTCGACGCGCTCAGCCGCTACGACGGTCTCCAGGCGATCAGGCTCAACCCGCTCGGCGCCTATGCCCTCGGCCTGACCGACACCTACCAACACCTACCAACCGCCGCCGAACCCGAGCCGGTCGATGCGCCACCGTTGAAGATGCTACCCAACCTCGACATCGTCGCCACCGGAAACGTCCCCACCGCAGACCGGCTCACCCTGTCTGCCTACGCGAAGCAAACCGCCGACCACGTCTGGACGGTATCGGCGACCAGCCTGCTCACCGCGATCGATGCCGGACGTGACCTCAGCGAGTTCACCGCCTTTCTCGCCGGCCGCGCTGGACACGAACCGCCCGACACGCTGAACACCCTCGTCGCTGATGTCCACCGCAGGGCGGGGCAGCTCACCGACCTCGGTGACGTCCGCGTGATCGAATGTGCCGAGCCCGCCACCGCCGCCCTCATCGCTCGCGACGGCACGCTCCGGTCGCTGTGCCGCCCGATCGGCGACCGGCATCTCGCGGTTCCACCCGACCAGGAACTGCGCTTCCGCAAAGCTTTGATCGCGCGCGGCTACGTCGTTCCGGGGCGCTCCCTGACCTGACGACCGATCTGCTCACCCGTCAGCGGACGAATCGAGGCTGGCGCGAACATCTTTCATACGGCGGTAAAACCGGAGCGGATTCTCGGGTGCTCGGACGAAACCGTGCCGCTGGTAAAAAGCAGCCGCGTCTTCGTCGACAGCATCCACCACGATGAGACGTGCGGCAGCGACCTCCCCGGCGGCGACTGCTTTTCGCAGTGCCTCGGCGAGAAGCATTGCGCCAACGCCTCTTCCTTGCTGTGACTGGTCAACTGCCAGGCGGGCGAGCAGCACCATGCTGACCGGATACGCCGGCATGCCGCGAACGAGCTTTGCAGGAGCCTCGGCTCGAAGCACCGAGCCCATGGTCAGGCTGAAGTAGCCGACGACACGACCGCTTCGTGTGGCGACGAACGTGCGCGCGGAGTCCATCCGTTGCGCTGCGAGCGCGTGGCAGCGAAGCCACGCGTCGAGCACCTCGTTTCCCGAGTCGAAGGTGCTGACGTCGTGGTGGGCATCGAGCCGTTCGAGCAGGGGGCGCGGGGCGCGGCTCACGCCTCGCGGAGCTTCGGGTTGTTCTTGAACAGGTCAACCAGCTCCGGTACTGGCTTGGCTGGCTTATCGAGTTCGGCGATGAATCGGTCGAACGCCTGGTTCGATAGCACCAAATCCTGATGCTGCTTCACCACCCTCTTCGCCCGCGACGTGACGGTGTCGAGCACGAATGCTGTCACCGTGGTGTCCTCAAGGTCTGCCGCCTGACGGATGAGCGCGTCCTGCTCTGGGGTAACGCGAACCTCCAGCCGATGACGTCGGGGTTTGATCGCACGATCGCTCATAAGCTGAGCATAGCAGCAGTCCGGACACTGTCCGGACAGCGCTTCTTTGAAACCCCGCCCCGTAGATGGCCGGCCGTCCGGCGCGTCGGAGAATGCTTGGGCTCGTCGCGAGTCTGATGCGCGACCGTGAGTACTTCGACACACCTCGAT
>DASPOT010000374.1:0-3328 GCA_035625875.1 Mycobacterium sp.
CGGGCCGCGGCCGGCCGCCTATGTTAGCCAGCTAAGTCTGGCACGTCGGGGGACGTGCGTGACCCATGAATCGCAAATCTGTGCCACCGGCCCAACCCCGCACCCTCGGCATTCGCCTGAACTCTCATGAGCGGACCGTCGAGTCGGGGCTGCCCAGCGCCTTCTCGACGATCAGCCGCATCGGCGCCAGCAACGGGCTGTCGGCGTCGATGACGATGTCCAGCGCCTCTTCAGAACCCACCGACGCGAACGGAACGATGGGATAACCGTACCGAATCGCCAGCCGAGCAAACCCCATCCGGTTCTTCCACACCAGCTGGTAACGTTCGCCCTTGCGCTTGGCCACCTCCCGGCCGCCGCCGGGGAACACCAAGATCAGCTCGCCGCGCCGCATCAGCGCAGCGGTGTTGGCCCGGGTACCCTCGACGACGCCAAAAGAGCTCAGCACCCCACGCCAGCCGGGCACCTTGAAGTGCGCGTGATCACCCAGCATGCGAACGATGCGCCCGAGCTCCGCGAGCTCCGCACAGAGCAGCGGCAAGTCCAGCACGCCCAGCAGCGTGTGGTTGCCGACCAGCATGGCCTGGCGCTTAGGGACGTTCTCGATCCCGTAGACCTTCGGGTTGATCAGCTTGCGCCGCGGTTCCATCAGCCGCAGGGTCCGCGCCACATGAGCGGGTGACGGCGGCGACGGCACGGACTCGAGGTCATTCACCATTGAAGTATGCAGCGGCTTCCGCCAGAAACCGGCTCAGCCGGTTTCCCTGGGATGCCTCGTATGGTGGTGTTGGGTTGCGCATGGGAAACGAGGCTGGGAATCACCGCGGCCAAGTTCGGCTGGGTCCCAGCGCCCATCCTTGCTGACCGCCGGGCCCGCCCACCGGCTCTTCGGACAAGTCAGTTCCCGAGCCCGCCAGCAAGCCACCCCTACAACGAGTCACCACCCCGCACTTGACACAGAGAGGCGCCAGTAAATTGCGGTAGCGCGTTTCCGCAGGTCACTGGCAATCTGTGGCCGAGATGCGGTCGTGCATGACGTTCACAGATGCGCAGGTCGTCCACCAACGCGCATAACGTGTGGTCCCAAACCGGTCCCCAGAGCAGCGACGTGATCGAGTAGCCAGCTCGCGACAAGACGACCAGCCATCGGGGGATGATCCTGCGATGGCCGGTTCTCGTCCTAGCACACGATGCATGAGCTAGGGGGTCGGGCACGGATCTCTCGAGTCGCTTGACGCTTGTGCGCCATCGGCCGGTGCCTCGAAACTATTCGCATGGCTATAACCGTCATTGAACACGTCTTGGGGCGACTCAAAGAGATCGGTGTCGACGACGTCTTCGGAGTCGCTGGGGATTACGCGTTTCCCGTCAATGACGCGATCGTCGAGCACCCGGCGATCGATTGGATCGGATGCTGCAACGAGCTCAACGCCGCCTACGCCGCTGATGGGTATGCCCGGATGCGCGGGGTCGGCGCGGTGTGCACCACCTACGGGGTGGGCGAACTCGCCGCGATAAGCGCAATCGCAGGTTCATACGCCGAGAACCTTGTGGTTTTTCACTTGGTCGGCACGCCCAACCTGCCGACGCAGGAGGGAAGGGCGCTCGTGCACCACACGCTGGGCAACGGGGAATTCGATCTGTTCAGCAAGATGGCAGAGCCCGTCGTATGCGCAAGCGCGATCATGACTCCGCAGAACGCGGCGTCAGAGACCGAACGGCTCATCGCCGAGGCGCTCTACCATCGACGGCCTGTCTACATGGCGTTTCCCAGCGACGTCGCGAACAGATCCGTGCTTGCGACCGCGCCATCGCTCAGCTTGCCGGTCAGTGATCCCGAGTCGCTGGCCGCGGCGACCGACGCGGTGACCGCTGCGCTGAACAGCGCCGGAAAGGCATGTGTGCTGCCAGGGATGCTGCTGAGGCGACTGGGTCTGCAGAGTGCAGCGGCAGCTTTCGTCGACGCCTCAGGCTTGCCCTTCGCGACGATGTTTGGCGACAAGTCGGTGCTGAGCGAGGATCACCCGTGCTATATCGGCATGTACTCCGGTCGGCTGATGGAAGAACCGGTCCGCGCATTTGTCGAGTCCTGCGACGTGGTGGTGATGATCGGCGCCATGCTGACCGACGGCAACACCGCAGGGTTCACCGCCCGGCTGGACCCGGACAAGACGATCAACATCGGCCATCACCGCACCACCGTCGGCGGCACGGTCTACCGGAACGTGGAGATCGCCGACATTCTCGCGCACCTGTCCGGGCGTATCACCAAGAGTCCTCAGCGACCGGCCATCGCACCCGGGACGCTCGGACCGATCGTGAACGGTGGTGACGACCCGATCACCGCCGAGGCCCTCTACCCGCGGTGGGCCAACTTCTTTCGGCCCAATGACGTGATCATGACCGACACCGGAACGTCCTCGCTGGGTTTGGCGTTCGCACAACTGCCCAAAGGCGCGCAGCTCCACAACCAAACCCTGTGGGCGGCGATCGGATGGGCGACTCCGGCGGCTTTCGGCGCCGCGATCGGCGCTCCGGATTGTCGACTGGTCCTGATCACCGGCGAAGGTTCTCACCAGATGACAGCCCAGGAGATCAGCCAGTTCGGTCGGCGTGGGCTGTGCCCAATTATCTTCGTACTCAACAACTCCGGCTACCTCAGCGAGCGACTCTTGTGCAAGGACGAGACCCTTGCCTACAACGAGGTCGCAGCCTGGAACTATGCCGAGCTTCCCCACGCTCTGGGCTGTCAGGGATGGTTCACCGCGCGCGTCAGCACCTGCGGCGAGCTCGACGACGCACTTAAAACAGCCCAGCAAGCCAATGG
The DNA here is from genome assembly GCA_035625875.1 of Mycobacterium sp. GTDB lineage: Bacteria > Actinomycetota > Actinomycetes > Mycobacteriales > Mycobacteriaceae > Mycobacterium. Next base: position 2,828 of record DASPOT010000374.1, read on the forward strand.
CGCCGCCTACATCGAAGTTGTCACCGATGCCTACGAGGCTCCACCGCTGTACAAAAAGCTGCACGAGAACGTCAAATCGTTCTATAACGTCCAGTAGCCGGACGCACCAACATATGCCGACCTGCGCAGCGCCGCCGAGGCCCTGCTTGCCGCCGCGAAACCAGGGCGGCGGCCCGCTCCACCGGCGCGTACCCCGATCCCCGCCATCGAACACGCGGAGGCACCGCTCAAGCCGGAAGCACTGTGGGCCGCCGTCGGGCGAGCCGCCCCGCCGGACACGCTTTGGGTCAGCGAGGCCTGCAGCAACGAGTTGGCGATCACCACCGCTATTCGGCCCGGCAACCCGTTCTCGCACTTAACAGCCGCCGGTGAAGGACTCGGCTTTGGGCTACCCGCGGCCGTCGGTGCTCAACTCGCCGCGCCGGATCGCCCCGTGGTGGCGTTAATGGGCGACGATTCCATGCATTACGCGATCACTGCGTTGTGGACCGCGGCCCACTA
>DASPOT010000375.1:0-11093 GCA_035625875.1 Mycobacterium sp.
GGTTTTACGGTCTGTGTCGTGTTTGACGACTTCGAGGATGCTCGGGATCTGTCGGTGTTGGAGGTTGCGGCGGTCGGGTCGCTGTCGGCGACTGGATCGAAGTGGGAACCGTACCGGTTACTCGATCGGCAGGGGCGAGGGGTCGGGGCGGTCGCTGCGTTCTTTAGCGACTTGCTTGCGGCGGGGCGCAGCCAGGCCACGGTTCGCTCCTATGGGATGGACCTGCTGCGATGGTTCCGGTTCCTGTGGGCGGTCGAGGTGGCGTGGGACCGCGCGACCCGGTCGGAGGCCCGCGATTTCTGCCGATGGCTTGCGGTCACGAACGGCGTGAAAGGTTCTGGTCGGGGAACGCCGTATTCGGTGTCGGTGCGGGTGCACAGCGAAACAGTGCTGCGCTGCTTCTACGACTTTCACCGCGACGTGGGCACGGGTCCGATGGTCAATCCGTTTCCGCTGGACCGGTCCCGGCGCGGTGGCCGGGCACACGCGCATCACAACCCGATGGATCCGTATCACAACCAGCGGTCTGGGTTGTATCGGCCTCGGGTGGTCAAACGGATCCCGCGCGACATCCCGGATGCGCAGTTCAACGAAATCTTCGCGCGGCTGCCCTCGCATCGGGACAGGGCGTTGGTGGCGTTCTACGTCTCCACCGGGGCACGCGCCTCGGAGCTGCTGACCGTGACGCAGGGTGGTGTCGATCCCGGGCGGCAGTTGATCACAGTGGTGCGCAAGGGCTCTCGTGAAGAGCAGGAGCTACCGGCGTCGTCGGACGCGTTCGTGTGGCTGCGGTTGTATCAGGTGGAGATGGAGGGGCTGATCCCGCGCGGACGAACCAAACCGTTGTGGTGGACGCGCCGCAAGCCGTTTCGGCCGTTGACCTATCACGGGGCGCACCGCATGTTCGAGCGAGTGAACATCGATGCCGGCACCGGTGCCACGCTGCATGCATTGCGCCACACCGCGGCCTATCGGATGGCGCGGGACCCGGCGATGCCGCTCACCGACGTGCAGTACGTGCTTGGGCACGTGCAGCTGACCACCACGCAGATTTACCTGACCCCGCGCAAGGAGGACGTGATCGAACGCGTGCTGGCCCACCACGCCGAACAGACCCGCAGAGCCACCGAGCAGCACACGCCGGCCGCGGCGGGTTATCGGCCCGAGACGCTGGACGTGCTATTCGCCCGGAGGCGTCCATGACCATCGTCGAAACGATCCCCGCGGCGAGGACCGCAACCCCTGTCGGCGCCGAATCGCTCAAATCAGCATCCGCCCAACCGGATTGGCGAACTCGCTATCCCGCCCGTATGGTCGGGACGGACTGGCCGGCTACATGCGCCGATCGTGGGGAAGTGGATCGGATCGTGGCCGCCGCGACGGCCAAGTTGCCGACGCAGCGGGTGCGGGAGGCCCGCGGCTGGGGCATGCCGTTGCTGCTGGACTGGCTCGCCGGCCAACCCGGCCAAACCTGGCAACAGCGGTGGATGGCCAGCGGCGCTGACACCGCCGGCGCGGACTGGGCGCAACATCCCGAGCAGTGGCTTCGCCGCCAGGGAAAGTACTCCGAGTGCCGGTTGGTGTTTATGACCAGCTCGCTGCTGGTCATGGTCGGCGCCGATGCGGTGCGACCGTCGCTGGCATGGCTGTTGACCGCCGGCAAGAAACGCAAGCTGGTCCGCAACATGGTCTACGGGCGCGACGGCGCGGGCTTCGACCAACTCCGCCGATTGTGCGAGCAGGAACGCGCGATCACGCCCGATGCCGTGGGCGACATCCTGTTTCGCTGTGCGGTGATCGTCGCCGCCAAAGGCGGCATGCTGGACGACATCACCGTTGGCGACGTGCTGGAGATCCTCGACACCGAATACGCCATGCGGGGCCGCGCGGAATCGGCGCCGGCGACGATTCGAATGCTTCGGGAGGCAGGGGTTCTCGATGCGGACACGCCCACTCTGGCCCAGATCCGCAGCCTCGGCCAACGCTCGGTCGCCCAACTCGTCGACCGCTACCCGATCGCGTGCCGACCGATCCGCGACCTGCTCGTGGCCTACCTGTCCGAACGGCGACCGGCGATCGACTACACCACGCTGGTCGACCTGGCATACCGCCTAGTGCGCTGCTTCTGGTATGACCTTGAGCAGCATCATCGCGGCATCGACTCGCTGCGGCTGCCACGCGAGGTCGCCGGCGCGTGGAAACGCCGGTTGCGCACCAAAACCACCACCGTCACCCGCGGCGACGAACGCGTCGAGGTCGAATCCGAACGCCTCGGCTACCTCGACACGCTGGCCACGGTGCGGGCGTTCTACCTCGACCTAGCTCAATGGGGGCTCGACGACCCGGTCCGGTGGGGTGTGTGGGTGGCACCGTGCCCGATCAGCCAGCAGGACCTGGTCCGCCGCAAGTTCCTTCGCCGCCGCAAGGCCCGCATGGACAGCCGCACCCGCGAACGGCTGCCCGTGCTACCCGTGCTGGCCCAAGCCGCCGACCGGTGGCGTCGCGAGTCCCAGCAGTTGTTGCAAGCCGGGCAACAGACCCGGCCCGGCAAGGAGTTCACCGCTGCCGGAAAGACCCTGACCAGGATCGACCGGCCCACTGCGGCCCCGGACAACGTCTGGGCAACCGACCCCGACACCGGCAAACCACGACTACTCAACCTCGACGAGGAACACGCATTCTGGGCATGGGCGCTCATCGAGGTGTTGCGCCACACCGGCATCCGGGTGGAGGAACTGCTTGAACTCAGCCACCACAGCCTGATTCAGTACCGATTGCCCAGCACCGGCGAACTGGTGCCGCTACTGCAGATCGCCCCTTCCAAGACCGACGCAGAACGACTTCTAGTGGTCGACCCGGAGCTGGCCGACGTGCTCAGCGCCGTCATCTGCCGCGTCCGCGGCGCCAACGGAACCATCCCGCTGATCCGTGCCCGCGACAGCCACGAACTGGTCTGGCTACCGCCGTCCCCGCTACTCTTCCAACGGCGATCCAGATCAGAAACACGTTCGCTCGGCCCAGATTTCGTCGGCCGACTGCTCGACGAAGCCGTCGCCCACACAGGGCTGACCGACGCCGCCGGCCAACCGCTGCGCTTCGCCCCACACGACTTCCGCCGCATGTTCATCACCGACTCCGTCCTCAAAGGTCTCCCGCCGCACATCGCCCAAGTCATCGCCGGACACCGCGACATCGGCGTTACCATGCGATACAAGGCCGTCTACCCCGACGAGGCCATCACCGCTCACCTGGCGTTCCTCGCCCGCCGCCGTGCGCTGCGCCCCACCGAGGAATACCGCCAGCCCACCGACGCTGAATGGCAGCAGTTCCTTGGCCACTTCGAACGACGCAAGGTCTCCATCGGCACCTGCGGGCGCGCGTTCGGGACGCCCTGCATTCACGAACACGCCTGCGTCCGTTGCGCTTTACTCTGGCCAGACCCAGCACAACACGATCGTCTCGTTGAGATCCGCGACAACCTCAAAGCCCGCATAGCCGAAGCCGAACGCCAGGGCTGGCGCGGGGAAGTCGAAGGACTCCAAGTCAGCCTCGCCGGCACCGAAGAAAAACTCATCCAAATCGAAAACCGCTGCAGCGCACCAGAAACAGCAACAAACCTCGGAATTCCAACCTTCTCAGTCGAATCCCGAAACTAACCAGACATCGAACATATGTTTAGTTCAGAGAATACGAGCCGGTCCGCCAGCACGCCCCGCAACGGTACTCACACCAGGCTTAACACCCGGCTGCTCCCTGTCGCAGACGAAACCAGCTCACCGAACAGCTTTCGCCTCACAGTATCGAGACGCGCCTTCCCACGTTTCCTGCAAGAGCCGCAGACCAGGCTCATGCCGCCTCCATGCCGGACACCACCTGGCCAGAAACCGGGACACCCGCCAGGCCCTGCTCCCGCAGTCCGCTACACGACCACGATTTCGGTGCCACTCGTACGCTGACGACACGTCAAACAGCGGTTCGGGGTTACTCATCTTCCTGGTCCCCACCTGACACCTCCAAGGATGCCTTTTCCACATCGCTCACCACGACGGTCTTCAGCCAACGCAGCATGTGGTGGTTTGAAGCCCCCGCCCGACCGGCGACTCCGAAGGGCCAACCTTCATCTCTTGCAGAACACCGATTCCTGAAAGCCTCTCCTACCTACATCGAGACCTCCGTTTCTCGTTCGTGGCACACGTAGCGGGCGTCTTTGACCCGGCGCACCACCAGCCGCACGGTGATCTCGCGGCCCGAGCCCAGCCGCAGACTGTAGGGGGGCTTGGGCGACCTCGGCATCAGAGATCAGCGCCCCGGTGTCGGGGTCTTCGACCGCGCCCGGGTAGTGCACCGGGGTGTAGGCGTGCTCGTCGATGGCCTCGATCGCGGTGGTGATAGCCCGGTTTCGGCTCACCGACAGGGAGAACTCGACGCCTTCGACGCGCAAGCATTCCTTTCGGACGTACTGGCCAACGGCGCCCAGCCCGCCACAGCACGCACCAGACATACTGCGCTCAAACAGTTTTCAAAATGGCTGGCATCCGAGGGTGAGACACCGACCGACGACCGGCTCGGGCTGGCACCGCCCAAGTTGGACACCAAGATCATTCGACCAGCTCACGGACGCGGAGCTACGTGATCTCGCTGAAGTGTGCCGCGGCAAAGACTTTCGCTCACGTAGAGACGAGGCCATTGGCCGGATGATGGCCGAAACTGGCTTGCGCACAAACGAATTACTGTCACTGCGGGTATCCGACCTGGACCTGACCCACGGCACCGCGATAGTGCGACGAGGCAAAGGCGGTAAGGGCCGGATCGTTCCTTTCGGCCCGCAGACAGCGGCGGCACCGACCGTTACCTGCGGGTGCGCCGCGATCACAAACTTGCTGGGACAGAGGCTGTTTGGCTCGGGCTACTGTCAAAGGCGTTTGGATACACCGGTTTATGGCATGCCCTGGTGTACCGGGCCAAGCTGGCGGGTATCGACCGTATGCATCCGCACCGGCTGCGTCACACGGCGCCAACCCGATGGCTCGCTGCCGGTGGCTCCGAGGGTGGATTGATGGCTGTGGCCGGATGGTCGAAACACGAAATGACCGACAGATATACGCGGGCCACGGTTTCGGAGCGTGCAGCCGACGAGGCCCGTAAGCTCAAGCTGGGCGAGCTGTAACAGCAGCTAACCGGCCTACAAGGTGAGTCATATGACTCACCTGATCCCCCGCTCTTGGAAAACCTAATAGCGTTAATTACTCATGACGGCTCCTCATGTGATCGGACCACCAGCTCTTCTATGATGATATTCAGGTTGCTAGCCAACCAGCGGCGCTCCCAAGGCCACAACCGCCCCTGCTTGCCCACCAGCCGATCGTGGTAGTCTTCGGCGATTGCTTGTAGCACCTCGGTGTCAGCGATCTCCACGTCAACGTACTCGCCCGAGAGCCTGTGTACATACAGACCCATGTCATCTCCCCAAAACCCGTGCCAACACAACCTAGCACCCAACCGCCGAGCCTGCTCACCAGAAGCCAGCGCCACCGCGGTGGCTTCGTCCTATAAATCGGGCCCACGCACAGCCGTGCGGGTGATGCCGCGTGTTTTCCTCTCTTTGTCTGAGTCTTCGAACACAACTGAATCCTGTTGTGATGATTCCTGATTGGGGTGTACTGGGTGTACGGCCCGGGGTGTACCAACGTCCTTTGCAGGTCAAGGTGGGGTGTACGGGGTTGTACGTCATATGTGTGTGTCTCGTGTACCCCGGTATCTAACATTACGTTCAAAGTTATTGAGCCTCAATATATTGCGCTTACTGTGAGTGCTGTGGCATGGCTGGCAAGGCATGGCTCGCGGCATGGCTGGCCACGGACAGTCGATGGACCGCGCCGAAAATCCCAGGAACACAGTCATACCCATACGTGGACCCCCTACGCCCAGTACACCCCTGCCTGACCTGCGACGATGCACGTACACCCCACACGTACACCCCTAGTCATTTCGTAGACCCCTATAGGCTTCGCCATTATCCAGCGAAACCCGGTCAGCTAACCCATCATTGACTAGCTAGGAGATTGCCGGATCGAAGTGCGGTCGCAGCTCGACGCGCAGTTCCCGGCGAAGATCGCGCCGCGAAATTGACGCTCCCGCAGAACGTTCCAGTGCCAGCTGCCATAACGGAACCATTACCCCTATCCCGTTACGCTACGCTACGCATTGCGTCAAAGCTTACAGGCGCACAGTTGAATTCGCAGGCAGCAAGATTGTCGGGCGTGTCAATGGGGCATATGATCAACAGTGCCTTCAGGTAGGAGGGCCCCCGCCATGACGACCGCTGACAACATCGAGAGCAGGAGGACGCGCAGCTCCGCAAGGAGTTGCGCAACTACTCCGTTGAGTTGCGACAACTGGCCTACGCCCTCCCCAACGGGGTGGGCGAGCACGATCTGCTTCGATTGTCGGAGCGGATGCGCGCGACTGCCGACCAGGTGGTCCGCAAGGGTGCGTAGCCAGTCGCTTTCGCTCAATCCGACGGGATGAACCGCGCTGCGACCAGTGCGACTCAACCTGCTGGCGGCGTTGTGTTGTGTCCGCGCGGCCGAGATCACCGATGCCCTAGTGGATCTGCTGATCGGACTGGTGCACAAGATCAACGCGCGGGCCGACCGGCGGGTGGAACGGGAGTTGATCGATGACTTGCGACGGGTGCGGGGGAAGGCGATTCTGTTCCGGCTGGCAGAGGCGGCGGTCGAGCACCCCGACGACACCGAGGGGCTATTCCCGGTGGTCAGCGAGAAGACGCTGGGCGAGCTGGTGCCCGAGGCTAAGGCGAGCGAGCCAGCAGGTGTTTGAGGATCGGGTGCGCCCGTGCTGCGCAGTTCCTACTCGACCTACTACCGTCGGATGCTGCCGCCACTGCTTGCAGCGCTGGAGTTCCGGTGCAAAAACACCGCGTACCGGCCGATCATGGATGCACTGGAGTTGCTGCACCGCTATGCCGACGCAGATGGCAAGGTGCGGTTCTTCGCACAGGGTGATCGCGTGCCGATGGACGGTGTGGTGCCAAAGGCTTGGAGGGAGGCTGTACTCGACGAACGCGCCCGGGTCGAACGCATAACGTACGAGCTGTGCACGTTGATCGCGTTGCGGGGCGCGTTGCGGCGCAGGGAAATCTACGTCCACGGTGGGAACCGGTGGCGCAACCCCGATCACGACCTGCCCGGCGACTTCGACACTGCCCGCGAGGTGTACTACGCCGCACTGCGGCAACCCCTAGCCCCCTAGACCTGACCGAGTTCGTCACCGACCTACGGCAACGGATGAGCGACGCCCTGAGCCGGCTCGATCGACATCCCCAGTGGCGGAGGCGACTTCTGCCGAATGGCGATCGTTATTGCACGGCTGGCCCGGCCTGGACGGCACAGATCTCAAACGCATCGTGCTCGCCCTGACTCGCGGCCGAGGATGAGGGTTAATCGGCATCGCTTCGCCTCGCACATCAACGACTTCCGGAAGTGGATTGGTATCAACAGGTTTTGTTAGACGCCCGCGGATTCCCGATCCAGATCCGCGCGGTTGTTATTCTGGCCCATGTAATGCCACTCAGGAATGCGGGCCAACGGGAAGAACTATATGTACCGCGAAGCCAATCCTTGCCGGCTGGTCATCATCGCTTGTTGCATCGCGGCTGGATGCGGCCCCGACAGCACAGAGAGTGTCAGGAGACGGTCGGCACTCCCTAGTCGCGCATATGCGATGCAAAGCCACCTTAGCTTAGCGACCTATCCAAGTAGACCTACGTAGACACGCGATGGTGCTGTCGAACAGCACCATCGCCTCGGACAGCGCCCACGGCAGCACGCTGGCCATCGTATCGTGCCGCGGAACACCCCTGGGAACGTATGTTCGACACGTGGCGGAAGTCCGCGCCAGCGATCACGGGACCTCGTTGTTGTCGTCATAACAGCGACTTGGCCGGTTCCGGAGTCGCAGGGACACCAGTGGCAGACACCACCATGGTGCGAACAGGTACCGCTTCTGTGGGGACTGAATGGACAGTGCCGTCGCAACACTGAGCGGTTACACCGGGCGGGGGAGGGGTGGAGGACTTAGGTCCATCTAATACGGGGACTTAGGTGACTTACGCGGCCCGCCTAGCAACCATACGGTTAGCTATGGGGAAGCTAATCAAGATCGTCGCTGCGATCGCGGCTGCTCTCCTCGCGGGTTCACACGGCACTCGTCCGCGGTGGTCTCGGCGGAAGATTCTGGGCGTTGTGACGCGCGCAAGCGTTTATCAGCTCGATAGCGGGCTGCCAGGCGGGGTTCAGGGTGCGGCTGATCCCAATTTCGCGTGCGCTGTGCGCAGTTTCGCCGGTTTGTTCCCGACCGGCCGACTAGGCGGCGGCGCTTTGTCGGTTTACCTCGACGGCCGACCGGTTGTCGACGTTTGGACCGGGTGGGCCGACCGGGGTGGCGAGGTGCCGTGGTCGGCCGACACCGGTGCGATGGTGTTTTCGGTGACCAAGGGCTTGGCTTCGACGGTCATCCACCGGCTTGTCGACCGGGGGTTGCTTGCCTATGATGTGCCGGTCGCCGAATACTGGCCCGCGTTCGGCGCGAACGGCAAGTCGGCCATCACCATTGGTGACATAATGCGCCACCGTGCCGGGCTGTCCCACTTAAATGGCGCCAGCGGTGCCGATTTGATGGACCATCAGATCATGGAGGCCCGGTTGGCGGCAGCGCCGGCAGGGTGGCTGCTCGGTAAGCCGGCCTATCATGCCCTGACCTACGGCTGGTTGATGTCTGGTCTGGCGCGCGCAGTGACCGGCAAGGGAATGCGTGAGCTGATTCGCGTGGAGCTGGCCCAGCCGCTGAACACCGACGGGCTGCATCTGGGCCGACCGCCAGCCGAAGCGCCGACGCGGACGGCGCAGATCATCACTCCCCAGGGCACCGGGGCAAACCCGCTGTTTAACTTCGTGGCACCGAAGATCGCCGCCTTCCCGTTTTCGGCTGGGTTCGGCGCGATGTACTTCCCGGGCATGAAAGCATTTGTCCAAGGCGACATCCCGATGCTCGACGGCGAAGTACCGGCAGCTAACGGGGTTTGCACCGCACGGGCGCTGGCGCGGCTATACGGTGCCATCGCCAACGGCGGCCAGTTCGACGGAACACACTTCCTGTCACCGGAACTGGTAAAAGGTTTGACCGGCAGGCGCAGCCTGCGACCTGACCACAACCTTTTCGTTCCGCTGTCCTGGCACATGGGTTATCACGCGGTGCCCGTCCCGGGCGTGCTGCCGGGATTCGGTCACGCCGGTTTGGGCGGATCGATCGGGTGGGCCGACCCGGGCAGCGGAATCGCGTTCGGCTTTGTGCACAACCGGTTGCTGACCCCGATGGTCTTCGATCAGGCCACGTTCATCGGGTTGGGCGTACTGCTGCGGCGCGGCGCGGCCGCGGCCCGAAGGCACGGCTATCACATCGTGCCCGATTTCGGGGCGCCATACCCCGAACCGGCGAGGGTCGCCGCGGGATAGACTCCGACAAGACCCGCGGTTCCGAAGTGCTGCCGGGATAGGGGAGTCACCAGGCGGGCAGCCTGCTCCCGAAACTCCGGAGTGTATTTCCGACGCTTGCCCGACACACGGACATCCTCCCCGTGAGACCAGATCCGCCCAGTGTGGTGTCCACCGTGAGGGGGCAACCCCGGTAGTGTGGAGACATGCTGGGCGGCGTTGTAGGCGCGTTCCAAAGGTGGCAGTATCGTGGGGGCCGTCCTGGATGGTCAGCGCAGATCACAAACCGATTGGGTGCCATCGCTCTTGCGGCCGGCATCGGGCCCAATCGAGCTGCCACACTTGAAGTACGTGGCCACAAGTCCGGGCGGACGATTTCGTTTCCGGTGGTTGTCGCCGACTATCAGGGGAGCGCTATCTGGTGGCCATGCTGGGCCAGAAGACGAACTGGGTCCGTAACCTGCGCGCCGACGTCCATGCGGTGTTGCGGCGCGGGCACCGCGAAGACGTGTCTTTGGTGGAGGACCTCTCCGATAAACGCGCGGCGATCTTGCGTCGCTACCTCGAGCTGGCACCGGGAGCACGTCCGTTCTTCCCGATCGACCGCGGTGCGCCGCTTAGCGACTTCGAGCGTATCGTTAACCGATATCCCGTCTTTCGGGTCGCCTGATGGCCCAGCGTCAACGACCCCCAGGTGCGAACCCTGCTGACACGGACGGCCAGTTTTTACCCGTCGGCCCGACGCCGAGGGTGAGCTGCCAATATCGCATCGATGGTCAGGGCGGGTTTCACCAATAAGTGTCGGGCCCTCCTCGGCGACGGCGAGAATGGCGCCCATGAAACAGGGTGAAGATCCGTGAAGACGTGGGGCCGTGCCGTCGCCGATCTCGTATACCTCGCCGGCCAAGTGCGGCCGCTGCTACCGCCACCGAAAACGGCCAATCGCCCGGTGGGCAGCGACGTTTCGTAGCGCTCCCATTTCGTCACGTGACGCTTCAGCGCAAGCGCGCTGGTGGGGGGAGCCCGCTCACCGGGGTGGCCCTCCAGGCCGGCACCCACAGTGGTCCGGAACCGCAATGATCGGGTCCAAGGCAGGGTGGAGGCTGTGAACCGGGCACAGCAGCGAACTCCTGGGTTGCGACGCAGGTGCGGCCGGATGAGGTGCGCCTTAGCTAGATTGAGCACAGGCCGCGCGGTCGGAAGGATCATCAAGGGCCGCCCGGACCGCATCGCGGAGTTCGGCGGCGCCCAGCCGGTGCGCTCGTCCGCTACACGCTCGACGGCTTCCGGGGAGTCGGCGTGTAACGCTGGGTAGGTCGGAGATCGCGCGCCGCGGGCCTGCATCCGGCAACGGCGTCACCTAAACATGCGGTGGGCTGCGCCCAAGGCGGAGGATAGGGGTATGGCCAAGGAGGTGCTTGGGCCAGTTCACGGCCTGTTCCAGCGACGCGTCGCGGGGGACGATGCGCTGCTCGAGCTGGCTCGGCTCCGTTTCGCCCAGATCGGCCTGGGCGCTGAGGTGTATGCCGGCACGCTGGACGAGCTAGGGCATGTTCTGCAGTTTGTGCCCCCGCATCCGTA
>DASPOT010000376.1:0-11941 GCA_035625875.1 Mycobacterium sp.
GTCGCCCGGCTCACCGGCCACCGGAATCATCGCGTCTCTAATCGCCCGCCCCACAAGCCATACCGCGTTACGCGGATGCACCCTAGCCTCGCGGTTTAACCGCCACCGTGCGTCAGCAAATGGGCAGAGCAGGATCGCGCCGGCCACGCGCGCGTCTGCCACGGCTGCCTCGATGGCGCTACCGGCGCTAATCGAGAAGCCCCACACGATGATTCTGTCGGGGTCAATCCAGTCGAGCGTGCGCGCGAATGCGATAGCCGCCAAGCGGTCGTCAAGGTGCTCGGACATGCGGAACCGTTGGCGCGGTTCGCCTTCCGGGTCGCCGAGGTAGCGATGGTCATAGACCAGCACAGCGGCGCCGGCCCGTGCCAGCGCCTCGGCGTAGGGGGTCAGATTGTCATGGCGGGTCAGCGCGACGCCGTGGGCCATCACCACACAGGGAACCTTGCCATCGGTATTGGCCGGGCGGTACAGCCAGCCCGCGCACCGTGCGCCAGCGGATAGGAAAGTGACGTCCGCGCGTTCGTTTGTCTCGGTCATAGGGAAGTGATCGCCTCCGGATAGTTTTCTTCGGCGGTTGTGGCACCGCGGAGACCAAACAGCGCGATGATGCAGACCGCCAGCATCGCCACAGTCAATGTGACCGTTGACCCACCGGTCACCGAGCCGGACGCGCGCCGGTGCGCCGGCCCGGACCTCCCTGGGTCGGCGGGTGTCGAGCAGCTGCTCGCACAGCGTGATGCGGGTTTCCTGCCAAGCCTGGCGGGTGAGCAGGTATGGCGAGTTCGCGGCCACCGCCACCTGCGCCCCGGCGATCATTTGGGCGGCGTTGTAGTAGGCGGCGAACCGATCCGGTGGCACCCGCAGGTGCAGCTGCAGGCTAGTCGTGGCGGCATCGGGAGCGGCCCAGTCGGTGCTGAACTCCACCGGCTCACACCCGTCGATGATGCGCGCCCGGAACGGCCTGTGGCGAACGGCACGCATGCGGCTGCACAGCAGCGCGTAGCGCGGGTTGGCGGAGATCCGCTCGACGGTCAGCTGCTCGGCGCTGAGGGTGGGCAGCATGCCGACGGCGACCAGCCGAGCGCCGAGCCGCTCGATCCGCGCCCTGCACCCGTCGAGCACGTTGGTGAGGTCGCGTTCGCTGTCATGCAGCACGCGGCCCTGCAGCCGGCGAGGAGCCAAGTTCAGCTCGACGCTGAACTGACCGAGCTCGTCCTGCATGTCCGCCCGGCCCAGGCGTGCCAGGACCGCGCCATTGATCAGCCGCGGCCGGCCCAACGGGTCCACGAGATCGAACTCGACCTCCACACCGACGGTGTCCTCATGGCCGATGAACCAGCCGCCATCAACCATGCGCTGCAACGCCGCAACGCAGCGCTGGAGCCTGCGCCGCACCTCGTCGTCGTGGCCGACAACCAGGGCGGACGCTTCGACGCGCTCACCCACGGCGCACCTCCTCGCGGCACTGAGTACTCGCGCATGGGACGCGAAATGAGCGACTCTGACTGGCCGGACAAAAATAGTGGAGTGAGTGACAGTTCCCCGATGCTCTCATCCAAAGGGCAGACGCCGCTTTAGGATCTGCCGCAGGCGCGGGATCGAATCGGGATCGAGCAAATTCAGGGCCTCGAGCCCTGTGAGCTTACGAACGAGATCGATGCCCGCGTGCGTGTTCGCAGTAGGCCCCGCGACAATATCGGGCTCGATCTTGAAGGCTTCGCGAACTCCGACCACTGCATACGGGTCCGAGGCACAGAGCACGGTACAGCACACGTTGCCGCCGAGCATGCGCACGGCGGTATCTCCGTTGTACGGTTCGAGCGGGGACGCCCCGGCCTCCGCCACGAGGATATCGGCCTCGCGCACAGCGATCGTGGCGAGCATGTGCTCCATCGCGCGCGCGAAACGTGTTGGGGGCACGACGGTCGAGGGCAAGCCCGCGTCTACGAAATCGATGATCGTGTCAGCGCCGGCATCGCCAAATGCGAGCACGTCTCGGTAGCGTCCGGCGCCCGTGAATTTGGCGGCCGCGACGTTGAATCCCGCACGTTTGAGCTCACGGATGATAATGCGTCCCGTCATCGTCTTGCCGGCTGACATCGACGTCCCGATGAGCAGCACGACTGGCGTCGAGAAGTGTGTCTGCGGCGTGGGCGGGACGAAGTCTTCCATCGTGAGCTTGCGGCCGTCGCGCAGCACGTGCCCCGAGTAGCTCAAGCTCATGAGCGGCGGCTCCGTGGGTGCGACCGACAGGGCCTTGCCGAACAGCCCCGCTGCCGTGAGTGCCTCCATCGAGCCGTCGTCGCCGATGGCCTCCCAATCCCCGGTCGACTCGAGCGTGGCGGCGCGCTTGCCGAACGCACCGACCGCAGGCGTGCCTTCCATTGCGTCGATCATCCGGCCATTCGTGAGCTCGAACTTGCCAAGCAACAAAGGCTTGCCCGTCACGTTCGCGACGATGTAGTCGCCGTCCGCCCACTGATCGCGTGGCAGCTCCGCGACGTCGAACCCTGTTCTTTGCAGATCCGCAATGCGGGTGACGGAAGTGAAGACATACGGTATCAGCACGTCAATCCTCGGTGACCGGGGGTGCGAGCAGGAGCAACGCGACCAGCGCCGCGCGCTGGATCGTGTGATCGATGTCGAGATGCTCGTGATGCGCGTGGGCGCCGTCGCCGACGGGACCCAAGCCATCGAGCGTCGCGGTATACAGGCTCGTCGTGTTGCCGTCGGATGCCCCGCCCGCGGCAGCCTCGGTGAGTTCGAGGCCAATCTCGTCGCCGAGGCGCCGCGCGAGCTGCCACAGGGCGCGATTGCGGGGCGTCGGCTCGAGCGCGGGCCGGCCGAACCCGCCTTCGATGTTGAGCGTGGTGCGAGGCGAGGTCGGCTTAAGCCCCCGTATCTCGGCATCGACGCGCTCGGCATCGGCTTGGCGGGCAATCCGGACATCCACGACCGCGCGGCTCTCCGGTGCAATCACGTTCGGGCGCAGCCCGCCGTCGACCGTGCCCACATTGACGGTGACGCCGCGGGCCGGATCGTTGAGCGCGAAGAGCTTCTGGATCAGGTAGGAGAGCTCCAGTATCGCGCTCACGCCCCTTTCCGGGTCGAGACCGGCATGTGCTGCCCGGCCTTTGACGGTGATCGTGTAGCTTCCGACGCCCTTACGCGCCGTCTTCAGCGCCCCCGCAGGCCCGAGCGACGGCTCGAGAATCAGGGCCCGGTCCGCAGCGCGCGCGAGGCGCGCAATATACGGCGTCGATTCCAGGCTGCCGATTTCCTCATCGGAATTGAGGAACACGATCGGTACCACCGACATGGAAAGGCCCAGGGCTTCGATCGCGCGCAGCGCGAACGCCAGCTCGGCGAGGCCGCCCTTCATGTCGAACACGCCCGGGCCGCGCACGTGCCGCCCGTCGTAGGTGAAGGGCATCGTCCGCAAGGTCCCGACCGGCCATACAGTGTCGTAGTGCCCGATCACGAGCTGCTGAGGCACCCGGCGTCTTCGGCGCCGCGGGCGCGCAATCAGATGGCCGCCGGTCCGCCGCCCGGCGACGAACCGAGTCGCGAAGCCTCGCTCCTCGAGCTCGGCCGCAAGCAGCGATCGCACGCCGCACTGGCTGCCCGGGTCCGACGACGGCGATTCGGCACGCACGAGCTCGCCGAGAAACGCGACCAGCGGTTCGCGCTGCGCGCGCAGATAATCGAGTACCACGGCGCTGCTTGCCGGCATGGGGACGCTCAGTGGCGCATGCCGGTCGGGAACGGAAACGCGTGCGTCGCGGCGATGACCGCGAAACGCCCGGGGTACAGGTAGGCCAGCTGCGGCACCTCAAGCAGAATTTCGGCGTCGTCACGATCGCTCGACCGCAGCGCGGCAGGATCGATATGCGCGGCAACGATGCGACCGGCGATCAGCGCGTTGCGGCCGAAACCCTCGACGATTCGCTCGAGCACGCATTCGAGAAAGAGATAGCCATTGCGGACGAACACGCCTTCCACTTCGGTCGGGGAAAAGGTGTCGAGCGTGCCGACGATGGGCTTCGCGTTCTCACAGCGCGGCGCCGCCGTCAGGCTCGTCGCGACGACGTCGGTGTGGCGCGGATAGGTGACGGTGAAGCTTCGCGTGCGCTCGACATTGCGAAACGTGCCATGGCTCGGCGTGCACACGAAACCGAAGTAGTTTTCCCAACCGAGTGGAAACGCCATGTGCTTGGGGGCAAGGTCGGGCGTGCCTCCGGGGTCGATCGTGCCGACGAGCACGAGCGGGGCGACCGTGAAGCAGCGGTCCCAGACGGGGTACTCGAGATCGAGGGTTTTGAGGTCGGCATAGCGATCGACAGACATTGCGCAACTCCTCGCGGCCCGCTGGCCGCCATGCTAGCGCCGGCGCCGTCTATCCTAGCGCCCCGCCTTACTGCGTCAGATGGATCTGCCCATTACCCATCCGTATTGACACGCGTTCACGCTGTAGTCCCACGGTGGGACCTTTGTCTCGGGCAAATGAGACCCGCCTGCGTGGTTTCGCCTTGTACGGCTGTTGGCGCCGCCAACAGCTCCGGCGGAATCCCAGGTGTTCTGATGTAACCGGGCTGCAGATCAGATGCGCTACGCCTGTCACAGGACTGCGTCGTCCAACTATTGGAAGATGAAACGCGAAGCGCTCCTGCCGATCTCGGTCGAAATGCCTGCCATGATTGCCGAGCAGGCCCGATGGGTTCGCACCGAGTACTCGCCCCGGGCGGTGCTGTGTTCTCCGACTGACGCGCAATCGTGATGCAATGCATCCCGCGGCCAAGGCGGTCGCCCACACGGCGTTGAAAACCTGGATCGCCAAGTGCCGGATCGTCGACGAGTCCGGCGCGTCAAAACGGCAACATCGGAAGCTTCGTTTAACACACCGGTAATTGGCCGCTGAGTACCGTGGCTGAATGCGACACGAGCCGCCACGAACGATGGGTGTCGAAGAGGAGTTTCACCTCGTCGACCTGAAAAGCAGGCGGCTGACGCCCCGCGCCCCCGAGCTGCTTGCCAAGCTGTCATCCGACTACGTCGCCGAGCTTCAGCGCTGCATCGTCGAGATCAACAGCGGTGTCGTCGACAACCTGGACGCGCTGCGCGCCGACCTGCTTGGCCATCGGGGGGTTCTGGTCGGCGCGGCCGAGGAAATCGGCGTCGGCGTGGTGGCCGCCGGCGCCGTGCCGCTGTCGGTGCCCGCCGAGATGCAGGTCACCCGGACCGCCCGTTACCTGCAGATGCTCGCCGACTACCAGCTGCTGGCCCGCGAACAGCTGATCTGTGCCACGCATGTGCACATCGGCATCGACGACCGCGACCAAGCCGTCGCCGTCGCCAACCGCGTGTCACTGTATCTGCCGACGCTGCTGGCGCTTTCGGCCAGCTCGCCGTTCTGGGCCGACGGGTCAGACACCGGCTACGCCAGCGTGCGCACCCTGGTGTGGCGGCGATGGCCGACGACCGGGCTGGCCGCCCCGGTGCGCTCGGCAACCGAGTACGACGAACTGGTTAACGCGCTCATCACCAGCGGGGTGATCACCGACGTCGGCATGGTGTACTTCGACGTCCGGCCATCGAGCCACGTGCCCACCTTAGAGCTGCGGGTGTGCGACAGCTGCCCGTCGGTGGACACCATCGTGCTCGTCGCCGGGCTGTTCCGGGCGATGGTGCAGCGCGAGGTTGACGCGGTGCGGGTCGGTGTCGCACCCAGGGTGCTGTCCCCGACGCTGGGCCGGGCCGCGTTGTGGCGCGCCGCCCGCTCCGGGCTGGAGGGCGACCTCGTCGATATCAGCGGCCCGGTCGCGGCCAGCCGGCCGGCGGGGGAAGTGGTCAACGACCTGGTTTGCTTGCTGCGTCCGCAGCTGGAAGACAGCGGCGACTGGGAGATGATCAGCGAGCTGACCCGTCAGGCACTGCTCGCCGGCACCTCCTCGGCGCGGCAACGGCGGGCGCTGCGCCGCCGCGGTCGGCTCACCGACGTGGTGGACCAACTGATCGCCGAGACCGCCGGCCGCTGGAAGGTCATTGCAGCGTCTAAAGAGGATCCCGCGCTGCTCTTCGGGTATCAGCCCGCCAGCGACACTGACAAACTCGGCGACATGTTCGCCAGCTACGACGAAGCTGTCGACGCGAACGGCCGGCCGCGCCCACGCTATGAGAAGGTGTTGAAGGCGATCGCCGATCTCGGCGTGGCCGCGCTGCGGTCCCGTGAGTGCGGCATCGAGCCCGAGCGGCGTGCCGATAACACCACCTTCCGGGTCACCACGCAAAGCCGGGCGCAGGGCTTCCCGCTCGATCTGGTGCCGCGGATGGTAGCCGCCGACGAGTGGGCGCAACTGTCCAAAGGCCTGGGCCAGCGTGCCAGGGCGCTGGACGCGTTCCTGCGCGACATTTACTCGGAGCAGCACATCCTGGCCGACGGGATCGTCGGCGTGGATGTCCTCGACAGGGCGCCCGGTTTCCGCTCGACGGGCCGACTGGCCGGCGACCGCGTGCGCGCGCACATCAGCGGCACCGACCTGGTGTGCGACCGGGCGGGTAACTGGATGGTGCTGGAGGATAACCTACGCATCCCGTCGGGTGTCGCGTATGCGATGGCCAACCGGCGGCTGCTGAAAAAGTACCTCCCCGAGCTGCAGCCGCCCGCCGAGGTCGCCGATCCCGACCGGGTCCCGCAAATGCTGCTCGAGACGCTGCGGGCGGCCGCCCCCCCACACACCGACGACGAGCCGGCGGTAGCACTGCTGTCCGCTGGCTGGGAAGACCCCGCCTGGTTCGAGCACAGGTTCCTGGCCGAGGAGATGGGCGTTGCGCGGGTGCAGCCCTCGGACCTGTCTGTGATCGATCGGAAGCTGTTCCGCCACATTGGCTCCGAGCGCCGACCCATCGATGTCGCCTACGCGCGCATGGACGAGGACATGCTGCTGTCGTCCACCGGCTACGATGGCGCGCCCCTGCGGCCCGGGCTGCTCGAGGCGCTCAACGCCGGCAACCTGACCATCGTCAACGCGCTGGGCAACGGTGTCGCCGACGACAAGGCGGTCTACGCGTCCGTCCCGGTGATGGTCGAGTACTACCTCGGGGAAAAGCCGTCACTGGCGCAGGTGCCGACGTGGATCTGCGCCGAACGCGCGCAGCGCGACTACGTGCTCGACCACCTGGGCGAGCTGGTGGTCAAGCCGATCGACGGGCTGCAAGGCAGCGGTGTGCTGATCGGGCCGGAGGCCACCGACGCCGCGCTCGAGGCGCGCCGTCGCGAGCTGCTGATCCAACCGGAGCGGTTCATCGCCCAGGAGGTGGTGGCACTCTCGACCCACCCGACCTTCGATGGCGACGGGATGTACCCGCACCACGTTGACCTGCGCGCGTTCGTCCATCTGCGACAGCCGCCCGGCGGCTCGGTGGCAGCGCACGTGATGCCAGCCGCACTGACCCGGGTGGGCAGCCGAGGATCGCGGATCGTGAACTCGTCGTCCGGCGGCGGCAGCAAGGACACCTGGATTCTCACCGACCGACCGCCCCCGGCCGCTTAAAGCGAAATCTCGATCACCGCGTCCATGCCGCCGCGGCCCTGCGCAGCGGTGCCCGCGCTGCCGGTTAACCCGGGCGCGGTGGCCTCATCGGCGCCGATCATCGAGTCCAAGGCTTTGACCTGCCCACTCCCGGCGGCCACATAGTTCGGCGCGCTGGAGTGAGGCCCACATGGTGACAACCGGATTACCTCCACTGTCGTCGATTCAGGCGTGGGACGTTGACCACCTGACCGACGCCGCAGATCACTGGGAAGGCACAGCGGACCATGGGAGAACGTTTCCTTACAGGTTTGGCAGCAGTCCCACGGGCTTGACTGGGAAGGCCAAGCCCGCGACGCTCTGGTCGAGCGCCACCACCGACAAGACGACAATCATCAGCAAGGCTGACCAATTGCGTTGAGGCGGCGACGATTGCGCGCCGCGGTGCCGGTGACATCAGTGCCGCCCAGCGGAGAGTGATGTATGCCGTTGAAGACGCACACAACGCCGGATTCGCTGTCGGGGAAGACCTCTCCGTCACCGACACTCGCACAAGTAGCAATGCAGCTGAACTGGCCGCCCGGCAGGCCCAGGCTCAAGTTCTCGCCGCCGACATCCCCGAACGTGCAACCCAATTGGTAGGCGTCGATACCGAAGTCGGCGGCAATATCACCGGCGCGGCCGGCGACGTTGGCGATACCACCTTCACCGAGACACCGGTCACTTACGACGGGAAACAGGGGAAGATTCAGATGGCCGGAAACGGATTCAAACAGGACCCGGCCCTACCACCACCGCTCCCGGAACCCGCCCCTCCAGCCATCAAACTGCCACCACGCACCGGACCCGCGCCCGTACAGGTCATTACCGCTGAGCCGCCTGACCCCCCGTCAAGCGGTCCTCCCCGCACGATGACGGGTACCCCGCTATGCCCCGGCGACAAGATTCTGGAGCATCTGCTGGAAATCTTGGCAGGAGGAGCGCTGGCAGGCGCGTCAGGTGTGGCTGAAGCACCAAGCCTGGGAACTTCCACCGCCGGGCTCTTGGGTGGCGCTTCACTGATTTAATAACGGCATCGACGGTTTGGAAACCTGCGCATCGTCCAATACTTTTTCCTGGTTCTAGTCGGCGCACTCCTGATATTCGACGCTATCGACACCGAGAGGCACCGGTACTTCAACCTCGCGGTCGTAGCGATCATGGTTGGCGGCGTGGTCTTTGATTGCTTAGGAGTCGGCGCCGCCGCAGACCGTCGTCGACCCCCCAGCAGCAAGACTAATCAGGTAACGCGCGCTAGCCGCGTTTGGCTTCTGTGTGGTCTTCGACTTTGGCGCTCGGCGTGTGCGCTTTGACCGCCTCAATGCCCTTTTCGGCATTAGCCTTATTCTCGTGCCCCTGGGTGGCAGCATCTCGCCGTTCGGGTGGCATACCCGCCTCTTTAGCGCCATATGACTGTGGTATTCCGCGACGACAACGGAACCTACGAGGTTGACCGCCCAAGGTAAGGCAGTCCACAACACGGCACGCCGCGACGCTCTATGCTCGTGGCCAGCTGGGCGGCCGGGGCCGAGCGGCCCTGGTTCAGGCATGAGCCCAGGAATCGTCCCCATCGTCGCTGACACAACTCCGGAAAACTCCGCCACGACCTCTGCGTACGGCGATGGACGTATGCGGACGTATTCGTCAAGGTGAGGCGCTTATACGTGGCGGCAATGGGTCGACACGTGGACTGCGATGACCTTCCCCGGACGGTAATCTAGCTGTCTTGTAAGCGAGCGGTCGTCAGCTCAATCCTGACAGGAGGCTCTCCAAGAAACACGACCCTGCCTGCGGAAAGACTCACGGGCCGCACCGAATCTACGTTCGACCGGCGTGCTCGGTGTCACGACGGTGTGACAACCTTCTGCAACTTAGCGGCGGTCCATCGTTTGGCCGTTCACCGAGCCCTCGAGAGGTATAGGGACTGCGCGACCTTGGCGTGCCACTAAGTAGCCAGTCCGGCGAAGTCTCTCTTTCCGGCGAGCCACTGGGGCGCGTGACCTCTGGCAACCCCTTGCTCATCCGGGCTGCAAACGCGGCTGTGTGCTCCTAGCGGCAACTTGTCCGGGCAGTACCTCTCCTGGGCGGCATTCACAAAATGCTGGGCGTCGATCGGATTCCAGGTGGGATGCATCCGGTTGACCTGCGTGACGACGTCGGTAAGAGTCTCTCCAGGCTGGTCCAAGACCAGACAGACGGCCACTCCCTGGGCGAAGGCGTCGTCACGGCTTAGGTTTAGCCCGAAGTGTTCCAGTGTGAGCAGATAAGCGGCGTGCCTATCGGAAGCGCTTGGATTGGCATGTACTGGCGCGGCGATCACGGCTGATGAAGCCACGCACATAGCGGCAGCTGCCACGCGAGAGCCGGCAAGTATGGAGCGACGCATTCGGCCCTCCCAATTTATTTAGTCATACGCAATGTTTGCGTATACGCAAGTATAGGTCGGTACCGGACCTCCGTCGAGATTTGTCTACAAATTCCTGCTTCTCAGCAACTGTTGCAGTGTGCAGGTATTGCTATGTGATTCGAATTTGGACTGTTAGCTGCCGCTTAGGCGATCGCTGCAGCGTCTCTGAGCGTAGCGGCCCTCAGCCTTGTTAGCTGTCTACTTAGCTCTACATTTGTCTCGGCAGACTCCTGCGCCTGGGGGTAGCGAACAGAGAGGTCACCGACCGCCGGGCCAGATTAGCGTGGCCGCGTCGTGGGCAAGTGGTTCGCCAGCCGCAGTGGCGAACCGGTCGAGGGCTGTCGTCAGCAGTTCGCGATCGGCAGGATCCATGTCACGCAGCACCCGGGTGATCGCGGTGCGCCGATGTCTGATCACTTTGTTAACCAGTCGCCTCCCGGCGTCGGTGAGGCTCAACGTAATGTGTCGCCGGTCATTCGGTGAGTCCTGGCGGTCAAGCAAACCAGCCCGGATGAGGCGATCGCAGATGCGGCTGGCGTTCGACGGGTTAACGCCTAGACCGGCGGCCACCGCCGCGAGGTTCAGCGGACCTCTTGTGTCCACCATGACCAGGACCCGCAATTGCGGCACGGTCACGCTGTCGTCCACCTCAGCGATGGACGCGGCAGCAATGCCCACCAGCGCCCGAGATGCCCGCAACACAGCATCGATCTCGTCGGCCGAGGGCCGCTGGGCGTCAGTTCGGCGGCGTTGTACGGCGCTCATGACGAAATCATCCCTCAACGCCGGCCTGCGACGGCGATCGCCACGAGACGGTTTTGAGTCCTGCGACGGCCGCGCTGATTTGGCCGGCGACTTGGTGATCCGTGGCGGCCAGACCTGCCGCCCCGCGAACGGATGTTGGGCATGCACTTCGGCTTGGGGTTTGGCTAGATCCTGACAGGAGACTCCAACCTGACAGCGCGATTTTTCAGCCGAACGCTAGACAACCTCGATGCCGACGTCGACAAGCTCAGCATGGATCTGTGCGCCGATCACGGCTCCGGCGTGGACACCCGAAGTCAGGTCCGCCTTGATATCGCTGCGGGACTCGCGTTGGGCGCCTGGCTGGACAGACCTTGCCGGCCATTCCGTGAGGGACCTTCAGCTACTTCTGCAACCTCTCGGACGCGCTCGCGATATCGTTCAGCGCCGAAGGGTGACAAAATCCTCGCCTTTGGCGACGGCGGCGGGTCAGCGGCACTAGGCTGGCTGAGACTCGATCTGGTGCCCGACCGTATCCGGCGAAGCAGAGGCTAGATGCAGGACATCGAGCAGGCAGGTGCCTCGGCTGCCGCGGCAGACGATGCCGACTTAGGGCGGGACCTCCCTGACCGGCACCGCGGTAGCGCCGGTCCACTGTTGCAGGTGCTGGGGCCGTTCACCCGGACCGGCGGCTTTTACGCCCGGTTGTGGGGCACCTATCTGGATCGTCAGCCCGGCGAGCTTCCGGTGGCACGACCCACCATTGCGCTTGCGGCGCAGGCGTTCCGCGACGAAATCGTGCTGGCCGGGTTTCGCTTGCTGCGGTCGGCGCCGGACGCGACGACGCTGGAACGGATCGATCGCGAGGTGACCGCGGCACTGCAGTTCTATGGCCAGCAGGGCTGGCTCGCAAAGCCTGAGGGGTTCTTCGCTGCACCCCCGCCGCTAACCGACGTCGCGATCAGGCCCGTCAACAGCCTGGGACGCAGCTACCAGCGCCTATTCTTCAACAGTGGCTATGAGCCGCATGCCGGCGAACCGGGCCGGGAACGGTGGCTAAGCTACACCGCCAATCACCGCGAGTACGGGCTGATGTTGCGCCACCGCGAGCCGCGAGCATGGCTGGTGTGTGTGCACGGCGCGGAGATGGGACGGGCCGCCCTCGATCTCGCGCTGTTTGGTGCCTGGTATCTGCACTCCGATCTCGGCCTCAATGTTG
>DASPOT010000377.1:0-3167 GCA_035625875.1 Mycobacterium sp.
CACCAGCATGAAGCCTCGATTCCTTTACGCCCCAATCGTTTTGCACGATTATCCCGCCATTGGACCGCGCACCGCGCCAGGCGCGCCGACATCTGCGCAGGTCAAAACGCCTCCGGTTCAGGCCTTTTTCGGGGCGAAGTAGGTAGTCGGAGTCCTTGAGGACGTCGAGCAAATCAAGGGTGCCCCAGCGGCGGATCACCTCGTCTTTGATCTTGTCCAGGTTCGCCGGCTCGGGTAGCGCCTCTAGCCGCGGCACCAGGATCCACGGCTCACCGCGACGGCTGGTGATCGTGACTGCCGAGCTTGCGTCGACCAGCGCGTGATCGAGCCGGGTCAGGGCCTCCGTCAGGCGGCGGCGAAGGTCGTCGACGAACTCGGTAGGGTCCAGCGGTTGGCACAGTGCCGCGTAATGGACCTCCCGGGCAGTGTCGAAGTCGCCGGGCAGGTCGTCGTCGGGGTTACCCCAGCGGTTACCGCCGTTGACATAGATTTCCCTACGCCGCAACCCATCCCGCAACGCAATTAGCGTGCACAGCTCGTATGGAATACGTTCGATTCGGCCGCGGTCGTCGATCACCGCCTCGCGCCAGGCTTTAGGTACCACCCCGTCGAGCGGCACTCGGTCGGTCCCGGCATAGAAGCGGACCTTCCCGTCGATTCTGGCGTAGCGTGCCAGCAGCTCAAGTGCTTCCATGATCGGCCGGTAGGCGGTGTTGTTGCAGCGGAACTGCAATGCCGCCAGCAGCGGCGGCAGCATCCGCCGGTAATAGGTCGAATACGAACTGCGCAACACGGTGCGCACCCGTGCCTGAAATTCCTGCTGACTGGTCTTGGCCTCGCGCACCAGCTCGTGCAGGGTCTTTTCACCCACCACCGGGAACAGCGCCTCACGCACAGTGTCGTCGGGGTGGGCGATGGCGGCCTCGGCGAGCCGGAACAGGATCGCCTCCTTGCCGCGCACCCGCCGCAAGTCGTCGATCAGCTCGCGTTCCACGCGGCGATCGGCGCGGGTGTTGATCTTGTGCACCAGCCCGATCAGCAGATCCACCAGGGCGTCGGTGATCTCGCTGGACCGCACCCAACACAGCGCGGCCAGTAGGGTCAGTCGCACTGGTCGCGGTGTCGTCCGCAGGTCGGATGGGTAGCAGCGAGCCGCGCGAGCGCGCCACGCCTCGATCAGTTTCTCCGAGGCATCGGCGAACAAGTCCGGCGGCAGCCGCAGGGTGGCGATCGCATCGAGCTTGTCGATCTCGCCCAGAAGGCTCTCAAGCCCCACCTGACCGGGATCGGCCTTCAACTCGGCCAGCAACGGCCCCGACGCCAGATCCTCCAATCGTTGCGCGCAGTGCTTATTGAGCCGAGCCACCGTGCGCTCGCAGAATTGCTGCTCGAACACGGCCCGTGCAGCACCGGTGATCCGATCTATACGACCCGGTGGTTCCAGCCGCTCGTTTCGGCAGCGCACCAGCACGGCCTCGCGTAGCTGCTCATCGCGCAGCTCGACCGGGCACACCTCGTGAGCCAGCCAGTCGGCAAGTTTGTCCTCATCAGCGCGAGTGAACTGGCGGAACCCGAAGGCGTCCCGGATTTGGGCGCGGTGATACTCGATCGTTCTGCCGCTGAAACGGTAAGCTGCCAGCTCGCCAGGGTCCACCTTGACCTGCTCGGCTACGTATGTCACCGCAGCAGCAGGGAATTCAGATGCATCTCTCGGGAACCGAGCTTCGATCTCAAAGAACTTCAGGACCAGACTGAAACCCAGTCGCGTCGCTCCGGTCTTGTTCCCGACCAAATGCCAGTCCTCATCGACCAACGTCCACGACGCGATCAGATCCTCTGTCGACCACTCCCGAGACACAAGCGCGAACAGTAACCGTCGCGGTCGCTACCTTGCGGCCTGGGCCAGCTTCAGGAGTCCTGGGCCGACTATGCCCGCCCTCCTCCGCTGCGAGTGGAGGACGTGCCCGATGAACGATCGGCCTATCGACGACGACATGAGCGGGCTCTTGCCAGCGCAGTTGGCCGCATTGTCGGAGACCAGCGGTGACTTCGCCGTCGCGCGAAGGCTGATCTCCGCGGTCGCCGCGCAGGACTACGCTGGCGTGGCCGAGCTGGTGGTCGAGATTGAACACGGCGTCGCGCCCGGACTGGTGGCGCTCGCGTGCGCGGTCGAAGCCGTCAGATTCGCGCACGAGCCAGCGATTCCGGCGAGCCGGTTGGAGTCGACGTTGGCGGCGGGGGCGCTGCGGCAGATCGACCTCGCGGAGAAGAACCGGCAGCAGTTCGGCGACGGACACTAGACTCGGCCAGCGCCGGTCAAATTTCACTGCTGTGCCGGGTCCGGGCGGCGCTGGTCCCCGAAAGAGCCTGGTAGGAAAAGCATTTCATTCAAACGGGCTATTATTACCGCCTAATAACTTCCGCGTGTCGGACCCCGCGCGTAGCATTCGCAGCACAGCACGTGACGGTGGTGCCTGGCACAGACTCAATACCCACCGCTACCGGCAGCCCTCGCAGCGCGGCGCGTGCTCAGGGTGCGTCAGCCCCTCGCAGCGGCAACCTGAAACCCCACCCTTAGTTCACGCGCGTGGCAACACGTTGCGCGACTTGATGTTTGGAGGCAAGTGCCGTGCATCCGTGTTAACCAGGGGATCTCACGCGGGGATCTCCCCCCTCGGGTGCCTCGGCTCCTGCCCCGTTCCTCCTGCCCCCTTCCTCTTGTCCGGCTGCGGCGGGCACTGAGCGCAGTGCCTGCTCCGCACGTCAACCTGGCGCAGGTCTGAGGCCGAGCCCCGGACCTTGGGGCAGACCGCCAACACAGCTGTCATCAGTTTCTTCATCGCAGCACCCCCTCAGCTGCGGAACCACAGGGAAAGCCAGCGGCGCTGTCCGCCCAGTGCCGAACCACCGGGATCAGGGACGGGCTGTAGGCGACCACTGCGGCGGCGATGATCACGCCCATGTCGTGCTGAGAAATCCGCTCCTCGCCGGTCCTGACTATCGAGCCCACACTGGCGTCGTTCTGTGGGGAGGCGCTCAGTCGGTCCACGAGGTCATGAGCGAAAGAGACCATCGCCTCGGGATCGCGGTAGGACACCCCGTTCTGGTCGAGCAACTGCAGATAGGTCACGTCGGCTTGGGTGTCGGGGGCCGCTGACGCCAGCGCC
>DASPOT010000378.1:0-10055 GCA_035625875.1 Mycobacterium sp.
GGCCAAGCGCCGCCGTGATGGCGCATTACCGGGGTGTACAGCCCAGCGCCGCCGCACGCTTGGGCGTAGCCGAGATGCCCAAGCAGATCTTGGCCGCCCGTGCATTGCTGGCACGGCTTGCCCGGGAGGTGCCGGCCAAGCTGGGCGCCAAACCCGCCCTGTTGGTCTGGGGAATGAAGGACTTCGCATTCAGGCCCGGCCCGATGATCCCGCGGATGCGCACGACTTTTCCCGATCACATCCTCGTCGAGCTGCCGAACGCAAAGCACTTCATCCCGGAGGATGCGCCCGACCAGATTGCCGCGGCGATCATCGAGCGCTTCGGCTGATGGCTTATCGGTCGCTTTAGGCGAACGCCTCCACCGGCGGGCACGAGCAGACCAGGTTGCGGTCACCGTAGGCGCCGTCGACGCGACGAACTGGGGGCCATACTTTGGAACGGAAGACCTTGCCGAGCGGATAGGCGGCCTCTTCGCGGGTGTACGGGTGATCCCAGTCGGACACCACCAGGCATTCAGCAGTGTGCGGTGCGCCCCGCAGCGGATTGTCGTCGGCAGGCCACTCCCCTGCACCGACGCGGTCGATCTCGCCACGGATGGCGATCATGGCCTCGCAGAAGGCGTCTACTTCGGCCAGGCTCTCACTCTCGGTGGGTTCCACCATCAGCGTGCCGGTCACCGGGAAGCTCATCGTGGGTGCGTGAAAACCATAGTCCGCCAACCGTTTCGCGACATCGTCGACGGTCACGCCAGTCGACTTGGTGATGCCTCGCAGGTCGAGAATGCACTCGTGGGCGACCATGCCGTTCTCGCCGGTGTACAGCACCGGGTAGTACTCGTCGAGGCGGCGCGCGATGTAGTTGGCGGACGCGATCGCAGTCAACGACGCCGCCCGCAGGCCAGCCGCCCCCATCATTCTGATGTAGGCCCAGGTGATCGGCAGGATCGACGCTGACCCAAACGGCGCCGACGACACCGGGCCCCCGGGCGGCAGTTCGGGGGCCAGCGGGTGACCGGGCAAGAACGGCGCCAGATGCGAGCTCGCCACCAGCGGTCCGACGCCGGGGCCACCGCCGCCGTGCGGGATGCAGAACGTCTTGTGCAGGTTCAGGTGGCTGACGTCGCCGCCGAATTTGCCGGGCCGGGCCAGGCCGATCAGCGCGTTGAGATTGGCGCCGTCAACATAGACCTGTCCGCCGGCGTCGTGGACGGCCCCGCAGATCTCGGCGATATCGTGCTCATACACGCCGTGTGTGGACGGATAGGTGATCATCAGCGCAGAGAGCCGGTCCGCATGCTCGTCGACCTTGGCGCGCAGATCGTCGAGATCGACATCGCCGTTATTGCGGCAGGCCACCACGACCACCCGCAGGCCGGCCAGCGCCGCCGACGCGGCGTTGGTACCGTGCGCGCTGGACGGGATCAGGCAGACGTCGCGGTGGGCTTCCCCGCGGCTGGCATGGTAGGCATGGATCGCCAACAGGCCCGCGTATTCGCCCTGTGAGCCGGCGTTGGGTTGCAGCGAGACCGCGTCGTAGCCGCTCAGCTGAGTCAGCCAGGTGCCCAGCTGGTTGATGAGCCGACGCAGCCCCGGCGTGTCAGACGCCGGGGCGAACGGGTGCAGGCGCGCGAACTCCGGCCAGGTGATCGGCTCCATCTCGGCAGCGGCGTTGAGTTTCATCGTGCACGAGCCGAGCGGAATCATGCTGCGGTCCAAGGCCAGGTCCTTGTCGGCCAGCGTGCGCACATACCGCATCATCGACGTCTCGGCGCGGTAACTGGTGAACGCCGGGTGGGTCAGGAACTCCGACGTGCGGGTCGCGATATCGGGCCCCGCATAGCCCCCTGACGTCGGCGCCGCCCCGAACGCGGCCAGCACGGCGGCGACATGCTCGTCGGTGGTGGCCTCGTCGCACGCTACCGACACGTGGTCGTCGTCCACTCGCCACACGTTGACGCCGCGCTCCTTGGCGGTGGCCTGCACCGACGCCGCCCGCCGGGGCAACCGGGTCAGCACGGTGTCGAAGAACTCCCGGTGCACCACCTGGACCCCGGCGGCGGACAGACTGGCCGCCAGGTCGCGGGCGTGGCCGTGCACGCGGCGCGCGATACCGGTCAGCCCGTCGGCGCCGTGGTAGCTGGCGTACATCGCGGCCATCACCGCCAGCAGCACCTGCGCGGTGCAGATGTTGCTGGTCGCCTTGTCGCGGCGGATGTGCTGCTCACGGGTCTGCAGCGCCAGCCGGTAGGCCGGCGACCGGTCGGCGTCCACCGACACCCCAACCAGCCGGCCCGGCAGCTGACGGGCATGCTTGGTGTGCACGGCGAGGTATCCGGCGTGCGGACCGCCGAATCCCATTGGCACACCGAACCGTTGCGTGGTGCCGAACGCGACGTCGGCGCCGATCTCCCCGGGTGGGGTGATCAGTGTCAACGCCAACAGGTCGGCGCCGACGGCGACCAGCGCGCCCCGGTCGTGTGCCTGCGCCACCAGCCCGGTCCAGTCAATGATCCGGCCACTGGCCCCGGGCAGCTGGGTGATGACGCCAAAAAACTCACCTTCCGGGAGGCCGTCGCGCAGGTCGGCGGTTACGATCTCGATGCCCAACGGCTCGGCGCGGGTGGCCAGCACCGCGGCGGTCTGGGTGAACAGGTCGACGTCGACGGCGACCCGGTTGGCTGTACCCCCCACCGCGCGGTGCATCAGCGTCAGCGCCTCCGCGGCTGCGGTGCCCTCGTCGAGCATCGACGCATTGGCGACCTCCAGGCCGGTGAGGTCGGCGACCATGGTCTGAAAGTTCAGCAGCGCTTCCAGGCGGCCCTGACTGATCTCCGGCTGGTATGGCGTGTAGGCGGTGTACCACGCCGGGTTCTCCAGAATGTTGCGCAGCAGCACCGGCGGCGTGAGCGTGTCGTAGTAGCCCTGACCAATCATCGACACCGCGACGGTGTTCGCGTCGGCCAAAGCCCGCAGCTCGGCCAGCGCTTCCGCCTCACTCGCGGCCGGCGGCAGCCGGTCCAGACCAGGGGCCGCGCCGGTGTCGGTTAGCGCATCGAGGATGCCGGCCGGGACCGCCTTGGCCGCGAGGTCGTCGAGCGAGTCGACACCGATGACGGCGAGCATGGCCGCGATGT
The DNA here is from genome assembly GCA_035625875.1 of Mycobacterium sp. GTDB lineage: Bacteria > Actinomycetota > Actinomycetes > Mycobacteriales > Mycobacteriaceae > Mycobacterium. Next base: position 3,135 of record DASPOT010000378.1, read on the forward strand.
CTTCACGGTTCGGGCCGATGTGCCGGGCTGCGAACTCGGGCTGGTTGTCGGATGCATCTGTGTCGGCCACTGGGAACTCCTGACGTCAGAGCGGAACCGCAAGCTAGCTGCGTTCCTCTCCCTCTGTCGTCTACCCGCGCCGGGCGCCTGAGAGATTCGACCCCCTGCGCTACGCGCAGATGGCCTTTCCCCATCGGCGGGTGACCCGAACGTGGCGGGCCACCACTTTCCAGAGGCATCGAGGTCTGGCGCGGTCCGGGTGCCTGAGAGGTTGACGGAGAGGTGTTGCTCCTTCGGCGTCCGTGGCTGGCCGTCACGGAACTCTCCCGCACCAGAGCGATGCGATACCGATTCTACCGACCGCTCGGCGCGACGCCGAAGGTAGCCCGGCGACGATGCGGGCCGGAACGGCCCGAGGAGGAGCCGGGCAGTCGGATCAGGCCCGGCGACGATGCGGGCCGGAACGGCCCGAGGAGGAGCCAGGCAGTCGGATCAGCCGATCTTGCGGTCGCGGTGTTTGCGCCGGGACGCGAGCTCGTCCTCGGGGGCGGCGATCGATTCACCGCCGTCAGCGCGCTCGCACGGGAAGTCCGCGATAACGCCGGTGAGCTCGCGCATCGCACCGGACACGGCGATGCCGAACACGCCCTGCCCGCCCTGCAGCAGATCGACGACCTCCTCGGCGGACGTGCACTCGTAAACCGTGGTGCCGTCGGAGAACAGGGTGATATTGGCCAGATCCTGGACGCCACGCTGACGCAGATGGTCGACCGCGACCCGGATGTTGTGCAGCGAGATACCGGTGTCAAGCAACCGCTTGACGATCTTGAGGACCAGGATGTCCTTGAACGAATAAAGCCGCTGGCTGCCAGAACCTGCCGCGCTGCGGATCGACGGCACTACCAGCGAGGTGCGCGCCCAGTAGTCCAGTTGCCGGTAGGTGATCCCGGCGACCTGGCAGGCACTCGGCCCGCGATAGCCGACCAGCTCGTCGGGCACGGAATCGTCGGGAAACAGGCCAGGTTGCACCGGTTCGCTCGGTGCGGTGGCGGCATGGTCACCGCTGGTCGCGGTACCGTCGCCCTGAGCGGGGCCTGATTGGTCAGCAAGGTCCAGCTGGTCTTGACGTGGTTGCTCGCCCACGATGCTTCCTCTCGCCGATCGCGCTCGTTGTCACTGGCTGCCCCGGCAGTTCGCTCAGGCCCGAGTGCTTGAGAGCATACGCTTTTCGACAAGCTGTCTGCTGGCCGTCACCATCAAAGTATGGCGATCGCGCAGGTCGCTCGCTGCTACCCGCCGGGCGTGTCGACGTCGAAGTCCCAGATGAAACGCGTCCGTGATATTGGCCGCGGTGCTGGTAATCGCGGTATTGGCTGCAGCCGGCGACCCACCGCGCGCTAGGTGGCCTTGAAGTCGTCGGGTGACACGCTGTCGAGGAACTCCTTGAATTTCTCCACCTCGTCCTCGCGGACAGCGCTGGTGGACTCCTCGTCGGTCTCGTCGGGGATCACCAGGCCGGCCTCGGCGAGCACCGCCTCCTCGACATAGATCGGCACGCCGACCCGCAGCGCGATCGCCACCGAGTCCGACGGCCGCGCTGAGACCTTGATGTTGCGGTCGAAGATCAGGTCGGCATAGAAAGTGCCTTCCTGCAGATCGACGATCCGCACCTCCTTGAGCGAATGCCCAAGCGCGGCAATAAGATCGCGGATCAGGTCATGGGTCAGCGGGCGGGGCGGTTCGACGCCCTGCTGCTCGAGTGCGATGGCGGCGGCCTCCGACTGGCCGATCCAGATCGGCAGATACCGGTCACCGTTGGCCTCGCGCAGCAACAGCACGGGCTGGTTCTGGGGCTGCTCGACGCGAATGCCGACGACGCGAACTTCAGCCATCTGTGTTTGCCCTCCGCACATGCTGCCGTGTAACCGACTCAGACCTGGCGCGACGGCGCGGTCAAAAACCGAACCGTCGAACACCAAGCTGTCGAACGAAGTCTAGTCCTCAGCGGTGAAGAACGTCGCGTACGGCTGACTTGATCAACGACGTGTGCAAGGTGATGGCCAGCGCGGCGACCTCACGCGCCAAGTCGTCGGCACGGTCACGGGCGCCGGCCTTACCGGCCTTGACCAGCGGCCCAGCGATCTGCGCGATCAGGTCGGATTGCCGGTCGGCCGCCGAGCGAAACGCCCGCAGGTGCCGTGGCTCGACACCGTATTCCGCCAGCGCGCGCGCGCATTGCAGGATCACGACCGCGTGTTCGTCGAAGAAGCCGCCCGGACCTGTGGTGATCACCCCCGCCTTGAGCAGAGCGGTCAGCAGTTCGTCGTCCACCCCCGAGCGCTCCAAGAGGTCTTCGCGACTGAGCCGAACGCGGGTGGGCGACACCGCCGCGGCGTCGGATCCGGCATCGACAGGCGCGCCGCCCGCTACCGACACCAGCCGCGGTATGCCGTAAGGCGACACGGATGGCGGCAGTTCACCGTCGGGGTGGGCGTCCAGCTGCGCCTTGATCACCTTCAGCGGTAGGTAATGATCCCGCTGTGCGGTCAGGATGAGGCGCAGCCGTGCGCAGTCGTTGGCGGTGAACCTCCGATACCCCGAGGCAGCCCGCTGCGGCGTCACCAGCCCCTCGGCCTCCAGGAAACGAATCTTGGAGACCGTGATGTCCGGGAAATCCGGTCGGAGCAGCTCCAGGACCGCCCCGATCGACATCCCGGCCAGCCCGGGGGTATCAGGCGCGGTCACTAGCCTCCGGGTCCTTGCCCGTCACCCGGCTTGGGGCCGGTCAAAAACACCAGCCGGAACTTGCCTATCTGGACTTCGTCACCGTTCGCCAGCACCGCCGAATCGACGGGCTCCCGGTTGACGTAAGTGCCGTTGAGGCTGCCGACGTCGACGACATGGAACTCGATGCCCTCCAGCCGGAATTCGGCATGGCGACGGCTCACCGTAACGTCGTCGAGGAAAATGTCGCTGTCGGGATGCCGGCCGGCCGACGTGGTCGCTTGGTCCAGCAGGAAGCGGGACCCGGCGTTCGGCCCACGTTTGACGACCAGCAACGCCGAGCCCGGCGGCAGCCCTTCGACCCCGGATACCGCGCCCTCAGCACCCGCTTGTGCGGGAGCATCCAGTTCATTCAGGAAGTCGGCGCGAAAGACAGATGTCGTCTCCACGGTGACTTCGTCAGAAGTCTGGTCGTTGTCCTTGTCCGTCACCCGCTGCTCCTTCTGGCCGCTGTGGCGTTATCTGACGGCGCCGCTCGGTCGACTTCCCACCGGTTTTGCCGCCGATGTGTCGACCGTACCGCGCACTGGTCCGCAATGGGCCCACCACCGCAGGATCGGCGGGCTGGCAGGGACTTTAACAATCGTCATTCGGTCAGCGTGCCGCGGTAGGCCTCGGCGTCCAGCAGTGCCGCCAGACCCTCCTCCAAGGCATCACCATCGACTTGAAGGTCGATCAACCAGCCTGCACCGTACGGGTCGGAGTTCACCAGTTGCGGACTGGCTTCCAGATCGCTGTTGACGGCAACCACTTTCGCCGAGACCGGTGCGTACAGATCCGACACCGACTTGGTCGACTCCACCTCGCCGAAGGATTCACCTGCGGTCACCTCGGCGCCGACGTCGGGCAGCTGCACGAATACGACGTCGCCAAGTGCCGACTGCGCAAAGTCGGTGATCCCAACCCGCACGGTGTCATCGCCAGTGCGGCGAACCCACTCGTGTTCGGCGGTATAGCGCAGTTCGGATGGGATTTCGCTCACGGTGATCCTGCTCTCTAGTCGGTGTCACTTGACGGGCTGAGCGTATTGGCGCGGTTTTGGTTGTCGCAAGGCGGTCACGTCCACTCGGTCGGCCTGTTGCACCGACATGCGCCCGCCGACGCGTTTGACGCTGTCCACCGCACCGCCGGGAATGTTCATCGCCGCGGCCAGCGTTGGCGGATCGCCAATCGCCAGAACCGAATACGGTGCCGAGAGCGTCTTGTCATCGACGGTCAGGGTGCCGGGAACACCGACCACCCAGGTGTCGACGCCGACCCGCACCGCCTGGTGCCCGTCGCCAATCTGGATCGCCTCGGCGCCGGCCGCGCGCAGCTCGTTGATCACGTCGAGCATCGCTTCCGGTGGCACACCCGGCCCAGGGTCGTCGATCGTCACGCTGACCCCGCGGCCGGTCGCGCCGACGGTGCCCGTCAGGATGGACAACGCCGCTAATCGCGCCTGGGCGTTTTCGATGGCGACCTGATCGCTGCTGCCCGACGCCTGCAACGAACTCAGCGTGCGCTGTAATTCGGTCACTTCGGTGTTCAGCGTGGCCTCGCGTTGCCGCAGCGAGTCCAGCAGCACCAGCAGGTCGGCCGGGCGCGCCGTTTCCAGGGCATCGCGGGACTCGTTCTGGCGGACCTGGGTGACAATGGCGACACCCAGGAGCAGACACAGCAGGATCGCCAGCGCCCCGAACACCAGCTGGGAGCGGCCACGCCGCAGCATGCCGGACAGTCCGGTCCGCCGTAGCTGGCCGGGCCGAGGGTAATCCGGGGGTAGTTCGTGGCGGCCATGGTGCGCCCCGGCCTCGTCAGCTTTGAGGTTGGCGCGCTGCGTCGCAGCGTCGTCGGTCCACTCGTTGCCGCGTTGTGCGGCGGGCTCGTTCATGTTGGGCTCATTTCTTTCATGCCCCGAACAGCCTGCGCCGCAGCGCGGCGGCGTTCCCGAAGATGCGGATGCCCAGCACCACGATGATCGCGGTGGACAATTGGGTGCCGACACCGAGCTGGTCGCCGACATAGACGATCAGCCCGGCCACCGAGACGTTGAACACGAAAGACACCACGAAAACCTTCGGGTCGAAGATCCGCTCCAGGTAGGCCCGCAGCCCGCCGAACACGGCGTCCAGTGCCGCCACCACCGCGATCGGCAAATAGGGCTGGATCGCCTCCGGCACGCTGGGGTGGAAAACAAGGCCCAGCACGATGCCGACGACAACCGCCGCTATACCGATCATCGGCGTCCGATTCCGGTCACCGGGATTACTGTCGCCAGGATTGCCGTCCCTCCGATTCCTGTCGGGGAATTGCGCTCACGCAAATTCCTGTCATGCGAATCTATCTCACGCCGATTTCTCTCACTGGGGCCCAATCTGTTTGGCGAACTTGACATCCCGGATGGCTCCGGCGGGCAGTGCGAGACCGTCGCCGACACTCACGTGCACACCGACGCCGTAAGAGACCTCCAGCAACCGGAGGCGGTGCAACCCGGGGCTGCGCTCGAAGACGTCCCGCATGGCATGCGGCGGCCCGACCGCGAGAATCGTGTACGGGCTGCTGATGGGATTATTGTCGACCAGGATCGCGCCGCCCGCCTGCCGAATGGTCACGTTCGGCCCAATCCGGACGCCGCCGACCGAGATCGCCTCGGCGCCGCTGGCCCACAGTGAGTTGACGACGAGCTGCAGGTCGCGGTCCAGGATGATTTGCTGGCTGCCGGCTACTCGTTGGTCGGACACATCCGAAAGATTCGGGCCGACACCGGGATCGGTGACGGTCACCGTCAGACCGGGACCGATGACCCGGGTGCTGGCGGCCGCCAGGCTGAGCCCGTCGAGGCTGGCCAGTAACCGCTGACCCTCGACGTCGTTTGCCAGCGCGCGCCGCTGGATGTCGTCCACTTGCGCCGAGAGCGCGTTGCGGCGAGCGGCCAGCTCGTCGGTGGATGCCTCTACTGCGCGCACGCTTTCCCCGAGCACCTGCTGTTCGGCGCGCACACCGGGCGCCACCGACCGGGCCTGCGCGACGGCCGCGGCGAACACTGCGGCGACCAATAACGCCGCCAAGGCCCGCCAAACCCAGTCGAGGACGCGAGCCCGCCCGGACGGTGGTGCGGTGGAGCGGCCCTGACGGGCGGCTGCCGCGGCGTAACCGGGATCCAGATGTTGCGACAGCAGTGCGCGTAGCAGCGAGGGCACCGGGATGAGCTGCGGCCGTCCGGCCTCGTGGACATTGCGGCCGGCGTCGGGGTTATAGCCGCCGAGCGCCCGGTCAGATTCAGCCATATTCATCTGCTTTCCCGCGAGCGGCTCGACTTCCAGGCAGCGGCCTATCGCCGTGGCCTGCCTCGCGGCCACGCGATGTGTCGCTGCGGGCGCCAACCTTGGGCATCTTGCGCACGACCATGGTCACCTGCACCGCGTACAACACGAACGCCCACAGATACACATACAAGCCCCAGATCAGGGCCGCCCACCCGCAGGCCAGCAGCACGCGGCTCCACAACGCCTGCCACTGACCAAGCAGGATCAGCGGAAAGGCCAACATCAGGCTGAAAGTCGCGGCCTTGCCGACATAGGTCACCGGCAGCGCGGACAGCCCGCGACTGCGCAGCAGCGGCAACGTCGCGGCCAGCAGCCCATCGCGTGCCAGCAGCGTGATGACGATCCACCACGGGACGATGCCGCGCACCCCGAACGCGATGGGGACGGTCACCATGTAGAGCCGATCGACCGCCGGATCCAGCAAAACCCCGAGTTTCGACGCCTGGTTCAGCACCCGGGCGATCTTGCCGTCGGCCCAGTCGGAAGCCCCGCTGAACACCAGGATCGCCGCAGCCCAGGCGTCGGCGTGCGGGACCAGGAGAACGTAGGCAAATATGGGGATGAGCGCGAGGCGGACGACGCTCAGCGCGTTGGGCACCGTCAGCACCCGGTCGTGCGCGGGCGCCGGCTTCATGAGCGTGACCTTAGCTTGGCGACGATGCGGGCCGCGCAGCGGCGTGAGGAGGAGCCGAGCAATCAGGCCTTAGCTTGGCGACGATGCGGGCCGCGCAGCGGCGTGAGGAGGAGCCGAGCAATCAGGCCTTAGCTTGGCGACGATGCGGGCCGCGCAGCGGCGTGAGGAGGAGCCGAGCAATCAGGCCTTAGCTTG
>DASPOT010000379.1:0-4029 GCA_035625875.1 Mycobacterium sp.
CCCAGCGAGGCCAGCAGCGCATCGCCCAGCGCGAGCGCCGCATCCGGCGCCGCCAGCGCCCCGCCGGCGCTGGTCACCTCGTCGACCGGACCGAGCTCGCGCGCCACAGCCAGGACCGCCGCCTCCGCGGCCCGCACGCCGCCAGGCGCCCCGAGCCCCGGCGCGCCCGCCCCCCAGCCCTCCGGCCGCCTGCCGCGGCCCGGCAGGACGTCTTGCCGAGGTCCACGGCCAGGATCACCGCACCCATCCTCTCATGAGGGGCGGCAGTTTGCTCGGCGGTCAGCGCCGCCGGGAACGGCACCGAGCGCCGCTCCCAGAGCGCGGGCACGAGCACCGATTCGTCAGCTGGGTGTATCGGCGCGAAGGGGGCTACGATACTACGGTGGTGCGGCGGGCGATCGCCCGAGATGCCGCCCTCGGTCTACCGGATCAAGGGCTTCCTGTACGACGCCTACGATCCCGACCGCCGTCAGCTTGTCCAGGCCGTCGGCATGCGCAGCGACGTGCACCCTCTCGGCTCCTGGACCGACGGACGACGCGAGACGGTTCTGGTGATTATCGCCGAACGCGACCACATAGATCCGCACGACGTAAACTCCCCTCTCGACGCCTGCCTCGTTGCGCCGCCGCGGCGCAGCGCCGTCCCGGTGCCGAGTGCTGACGCAGGCACATGGCGGCGGGGCACCTACCGCTGTCTACTGACAACCTTCAGTGGCTGGGTTTAACCGGCGGCTGTTGGTCGAGATAGAACGCCAACAACTTCTCAAGTTTCGGTTTTCCCTCCGCCAACCGATCAGCCGATTGCACGTATGGCAGAGCAATCCGCGAATGCTTACTTGGTAGGCGGCCCGCCGCATTGACCCGCATCGACGCATATATGTCGTATCATAGTGACGTGACTACGACAGGCCTCGAGCTTCGGACCGTCCTCGCCAGGGTTAATGAAGCGACCAAGCTGTTACAGCGGTCTAAGACGGTCCCCAGTGAGGTTGGCGATCTAATCGACAGCTTCGGGCCGACGCTCGGTGCTGCGACACCGTTGTGTCTCGAGGCCGACCCATACCTCACAACAACGCTGTGGGCGGCGGCGTTTCGCGCGGAGAAAGCACTCCGCCATGACAACGACGAGGACAAGCGTCGGGAGGTTCGCATTGCCCTCGAGCAATTCCGTCACGCATTGCGTGACATCACCGAAAACCAGCCCTACAACGACGATGCTCCAGTCCGCGAAGTACTCGCCAGGACCGTCGAGGTCCTTGCCGCCCCTCAGAAGACTCTCGCAGACCTGCTGGGGGTTTCCATCCGCCAGCTTCAGCGCTGGCTCGCTCAAGACGGCCCGAAGCCGGCGGCAGATGATGCCGCGCGTATCCGCGTGGTTGGGCAAGTCGTGAATCAACTGCGCCACTCATTCACGGGTCCCGGCGTAGTTGCCTGGTTCTACCAGGAGCATCCAGTCCTCGGCCGGCGTCCGATCGAGCTGCTCGATGACCCGCTTTGCTACCCTCAGCTCCTCGGCGCCGCGACCGCTGCTCGTGCCATGACGGTATGAGACTGACGGTGTTTCGACATGCGGCGTATGACTCGCCCTGGTGGGCGTTCCCCAGCTCACGCGCTGGCCGATTCCACCGCGCCAGAACCGACACCGTCCAGTATCTGACCCTTCATCCCCTCGGCCCTGCCGCCGAGATGCTTCGCCACAACGTTGGCCCGAGCGGCAATCCAGACGACGTCGTCTTGAATTTATGGTCGGCGGTGGTCGACGTCGACGACGTGACACGCGTCGACTTCGACGACTGTGCCCCGTATGGTCTAACGGCTGATGAGCTCGTTGGTGACGATTACACCCCTACGCAGGGATTGGCTGATGTCGTTCGAGGCAGCGGAGCAACCGCAATGATCGTGCCATCGGCCGCGCTGCCCGGAACCCACAACCTGATCTTGTTTGGCGTCCGAGTCCTGAATCCATTCCTAGGTGAACCGCTCACGCCCGAGGAGGTCCCGACTGGGCACCTCACCGACGGAGCGCGTTCCCCGGCGGAGGTGGTGCCGCACGTCCGCTGGTTCGGCACTGCGCACAAGGCGGCGGAGCAGTGGAAAACCACAGGCAACTACGACCTATTCGACGATCCAATGGCAACGCGCTGGTGAGAAGGATTTACAATCCCCCAGGGGTCGTTTCGCAGGGTCTCGGTACGGTTCACCCAAGCTTTGCTGATCGGCAACGATCGTCTCGACACGTCCCCACCCGTATGGCCGTCTACGTAGCGAGCTGTGACAACGCGGTGACAACTTTCACGGACACCGTTGACCAGGACTGGATTTAGTCAGCAACCTTTCATTTGTGCACCACTGATGTTCCGCTTTTCAGGCGGAGTTCGGGCTTACATCGATGTGTTTCTGCTGGTCAAACCAAGGCCAAAGACCATCAATTGGCCGGGTTGGAGCACCTGTTCCGCAGGTTTGGCCCCATTTTGGCCCCATGGATTCGGCTTCCCGGCTGGCGGTTTGATGCGTGATTCGAACCGGCGTCACGTGTGCCGATCTCCGTAGCGCGCAGGCGGTTGATTAGTCAGCGAGATTCGCTGTCGCATACATATAGTCGTATACATATAAGCGTCACACATGGAGCTCAGTGGTCGTGGCCGGCTGTGGGTGCGGGCTCGAGCATGAGGTCCCACGGCTTAGTGACGTTGGTGAGCGGTTCGCGCGGCGGGTCGGTGAGCGCGATGGCCTGTTCGGCCGCGCTGACGGTGCCGCGCTTTTCGAAAAGGGCAACGCACGCGTTGCCATCCAGGGAGACGGAAAGCGCACGGCACCGACGCCTCCCTCGATTAAGTCCGCAGCGATCGTCTGGGTGATTACGCGGCGGTTGGTAGTGATCTCGTGCAGATCAAGATGCGCCAGACCGTGAGTGTTACGTGAAAGCTTGCGCAACTTTGAATTGTGGCTCTGACGTGCCGTTTGGCGGTGGAGCTAAGGGGATTCGAACCCCTGACCTACTCGATGCGAACGAGACTAGCTGCGCGTTTGTCAGGTAAAGCTGCGCTGGTTACACGAGAACATGCAGGTCCATAGCGTTGGATGTGTTGACTAATGAAAGCTTCCGCAAATACTGCTGCGTACCCGTCGTTTACCGGCGGCTGATCTTGAAGCGCGCAGCAAACAGTGCCATTGAGCGCGCAGCCGGGTAGCATCCACGGCCGTGGCGCTGTTGATCTTGTTGTGGCGATTCCTGTTCCGGTTCTTATGTCTGCTCATTCCTGCCGATCCGCCGAGCCTGGTGCGGCCCACGCATGTGGGCCCGCCGGGCAACCGGGTTCGGTACATCGGCCCGCCGTTGGAACGGGCCGAGCTGGAGCGGCTGGCTGAGCAGAATCTTGCGACGAACCCAAGATGAATAGGGCGGCGGCGCGTCGCTGACTGCACCGTCATCAATCAAAAAGGAGAAACCACATGATCGACCTCGACAACCCGCAAAGCGTTGACGAGTACCGGCTGCAGACCCTGTGCGTGGTGACCGCCCACGTGTACGCCGTCCACGACGCCGTCATGGACGCCGGGGCAGCCCTGATCGTCGGTGACGATCACCCGTCAGCGGCGCAGTGGACGAAGCTACTGAAACCTCACCCGTGAAGCCCGCGCAGCATTCGAAGACCTGGCGCGCACGCATGGCATCAAAAACCCGCCGCACCTGTACCCGCTGGCCGACAACGTGATGTTCCGGTGGGACGTGCCCGTGCCCAAGTGCGTTCTGCTGGCCACCTACGACACGACCAACCATGACAGCGGCCCCGCGTGACGATCGGCCGCGCGGGGTGCGAAAGCTGCCGGCGATGACGGCTTAGCTGTGGGCCGGAGCCGGTCGCCGCAAGCGCCATCGTCGTGCGACCCATTGTGCGATCAGCGCGACCAGCGCGCCGGCCGATCCGGCAACGGCCATCGCCATCAGCGACGGCCCGGTGATCATCAGATAACCGAACGCGACTCCGACCGCGAGCAATGCCACTCGTGTGACTGTCCAGCGTGCGG
>DASPOT010000380.1:0-17396 GCA_035625875.1 Mycobacterium sp.
GGTCCTGGTGGTGTCTGGCGAACCCGGTGTGGGCAAGACGGCGTTGCTGGATTACCTGGCCGAGCGGGCGGCGGAGTGCCGGGTGGTGCGCGCCACGGGTGTGCAGTCGGAGATGGAATTGGCGTTCGCTGCCTTGCACCAGTTGTGCGCGCCAGTGCTCGGCAACATTGGCGATTTACCCGTGCCGCAGGGCGATGCCCTGCGCACTGCGTTCGGCATGAGCTCGGGGCCGGCGCCGGACAAATTCTTGGTCGGTCTCGCGGTGTTGAATCTGCTGTCTGACATCGCCGAGCAACGGCCGCTTGTTTGCGTAGTGGACGACGAGCAGTGGCTCGATCGGGCCTCTGCGCAAGTCCTCGGCCTTTGTAGCTCGCCGGTTAGCGGCGGAATCAGTGGGCTTGGTATTCGCGGCCCGTATCCCCAGCCACGACCTTGCGGGGTTGCCCGAGCTCAAGGTCGACGGGCTGCAGAATGTCGATGCGCGAGCGCTGCTGGACGCCGAGCTGACGGGGCCGCTGGATATCCGGGTCCGGGATCTGATCCTTGCCGAGACCCGGGGTAATCCGTTGGCACTGCTGGAATTATCGCGGGGATTGAGGCCGGAACAGTTGGCGGGCGGATTTGGGCTTGTGGGCGCCGCGCAGCCGTCGGAGAGGGTCGAAGAGAGCTTCCGGCGGCGGGCCGAAGGGCTCCCAGAGCAGACCCGGCGCCTGCTGGTTGTCGCCGCGGCGGATCCTGTCGGCGATCCTGCGCTGGTGTGGCGAGCAGCCGTACGGTTGGGGATCGGTGGGGAAGCGGCGGCACCGGCGAACGAGGCGGGCGTGGTCCAGTTCGGCACTCGGGTCCGTTTTCGTCATCCCCTGGTGCGTTCAGTGGTCTATAGGTCGGCGTCGCTGCAAGAAAGGCAAAGTGTGCACAGGGCGCTGGCGGAGGTCACCGATCGGGAACACGATCCCGATCGACGGGCCTGGCATCGGGCTAATGCCGCGCCCGGGCCCGATGACGAGGTCGCCGCCGAGCTGGAACGCTCCGCGGACCGTGCCCAGGCCCGCGGAGGCATGGCCGCCGCCTCGGCCAAAATCAAGGCCGGCGCCTTCGACACGGCGCAGGAGTTGCTGTCCACCGCAGGGTCCGGGCCGCTCAGCGACTTCCAGCAGGCTCGTGTCGATTTGATCGGCGCTGAACTCGCGTTCGTCGCAAGCCGAGGCAGCGATGCTCCGTCTCTGCTGCTGAAGGCCGCCCGCCGGCTCGAGTCAATCGATGCGGGCGTCTCACGTGCGACTTACCTGCAGGCGCTGTCGGCCGGCATGTTCGCGGGCCGCCTGGCGTTGGGCGGTGGAGTGCTCGAGGTAGCACGAGCCGCCAGTGCCGCGCCACCGCCTCCGGGTCCTACACGCGCAATCGATCTGCTTCTCGACGGCCTGGTCGCGCACTACAACGACGGATATCGGGCCGGACTGCCGATTCTGCGGCGGGCACTTGAGGTCTTTGGTACCGGCATGTCGGTCGAGGAGGAGCTGCGCTGGCACTGGGTGCAGGCGTTCCGTGAGCGGCTCGGTGCGACGGGTATCGGCGAGCTGATTGGGCAGCACGCGCTTCCCGGCGACTAATCCGGCACCAGGCTCCAGATCGTGGAGTGCGCGATGAGTCGATGTCCCCGTGCTACAGGCCGTCCACACCGAGGCGCCGGGAATAGTCAACGTCGCGGGTTTCGAATCAATGGGTTCCGCTTGGGCTGTGACATGTGTTCAGGTCGTCTTGCCTAATTCGGTGCCTGCATTGAATGATCGGCTTGTCCCGCCTCGAAGGAGCGCAAGCCGTGCACAAACATCACGTAGTCAACCGGTGGGAGCTGTGCACCTGCGCGCGCCGAGGACACGTCACTTACGCGCCTGACGGCGCCGCACTAGCTGACCGCCTCAGCGGCACCACTGGGCTGGGCGAAGTGTGGCGCTGCCTGCGCTGCGGTGAATTCACCCTCGGCGCACCACACGGACGTGGACGCCCCGACGGCGCGCCGATAGTTTTGCGAGGCAAAGCTTTACGTCAGGCTATCATCGTGCGCGCCCTCGCGGTGGAACGCTGGATCCGGGCGGTGCTGATCGGGCTCGCGGCGTGGGCGGTGTGGAAGTTTCGCGGCGCGCAGGGATCCATCCAAGTGGCCCTCGACCGCGACCTACCACTGCTGCGCGCCACCGGATTCAAGGTTGATCAGATGACCGCGTTACATGAGTTGGAAAAAGCCTTGGCCACTAAACCTTCGACTCTGACCCTGCTGACGTTCATGTTGGCGGCCTACGCACTGCTGGAGGTCGTCGAAGGCGTCGGGCTGTGGTTGCTGGCACGCTGGGGCGAGTACTTCGCGGTGGTGGCCACCGCGATTTTCATGCCGTTGGAAGTACATGACCTGACAAAGGGCATCACCTTCACCCGGGCGCTGACTTTCGGCATCAATGTGGCCGCCGTGCTCTACCTGCTGATCTCGAAACGGCTGTTCGGTCTGCGCGGTGGGCGCAAAGCCTACGACAACGAGCGACGTGGCGAGCAACTCATCGACATCGAACGCGCTGCCACGAGGACCTGACCTTGTCAGTCGCTTATCGCCGCTTGGCAAAATGGTTGCGGACGTTTAGCCCGACATCTGCACGCACATCTGCGGAAGGAGTGCGTCGACAATGACCACGACATTCACTGAATCGTCCCGCCCCACAAGCGATACCGTGATGCTCGACGCGTTGGGTCCGAACGGGAACTACCGCACACGGAACCGGGAAATCATCAAAGATACCGCTGGCGTAGCTGTTGGCGAGCTGAGCATCGTGCCGCCGCTGTTTGTCACCCGCAGCATCGCGGCGCAGCGCAAGGCCGGGTCGCTGCCGCCGGCCCAACGTCAAGCCGCACTGGACAAGGCGGCCGAAATCTTCGTCCACGACCAGATCGCCGGACTGGATTTCGAGTTCTACGTCACGCTGGCAAGCCGGGTGTCGGGCTTGCCGATCAAAGTGACTCGAGCCGGAGCCCTTGACGTGGCGACCGCACTCGGTTGCGCGTTAAATGCGGTGCGACCCGCCCGGCCTACCGGCTCCGCGTTTGACTGGCGCGACGAGGTCACACGCCGCGGCAGCGGTGTGTGGGTGCGCCGCGGCGAGGTCTTTGCCGTGCACGCATCGGGCAACCATCCCGGCGTGCACGGCGCCTGGCCGCAGGCGCTGGCGCTGGGATATCGCGTCGCGATCCGGCCGTCACGGCGGGAGCCATTCACCGGACATCGCGTCATCACCGCCCTGCGCGAGGCCGGATTCCGGCCCGAGGATGTGATCTATCTGCCGACCGATTATGCCGGCGCTGACGAGATCATCCGCGCCGCCGACCTGAGCATGGTCTTTGGTAGTCAGGACGTGGTCGACAAGTACGCCGCCGACGCGACGGTCTTCGCCAATGGGCCGGGTCGCTCGAAGATCCTGATCACCGCAGAACAGAACTGGCGCGACTACCTCGACCTCATCGTGGACTCCATCAGCAACCTAGGCGGAATGGCATGCCAAAACACCACGGCCGTGCTGTACGAAGGCGACCCAACGCTACTCGCGCAGGCTATCGCCGAAAGGCTGGCGCCTATCCCTGCGCTACCGGCCAGCGACGAAAACGCCATTTTGCCCACCCAGCCCATCGCCCAGGCGCAGGCGGTGGCCGACTACCTGGCCGCCAAGGCGGCCGGCTCGACCCCGCTACTGGGCGCCGATCACGTTGTCGCAGATCTCGGCGATGGTAACGCAGCGCTACGTCCGGCGGTGCACCTGCTGACCACACCCGATGTGGACAAGCTCAATATCGAGTTGCCGTTCCCCTGCGTGTGGGTGAGTCCGTGGTCGCGTGGCGATGGCCTTGCGCCGCTGCGGCATTCGTTGGTGATCACCGCGATCACCTCCGATGAGCAGCTGATCGACGACCTCCTGGTCGAACCGACCGTGGCCAACCTCTACCGCGGCCCTCATGCCACCTACTACATGGCACTCCAGATGCCGCATGACGGTTATCTGGCCGAATTTTTGATGCGCAGCAAGGGATTTATCCGCGACTGACGCGAAATTGCCGTCGCGGGGCTGCTGACAGACAGGTCGTTTAAGGAGGCGAGATCATGCGGCCACGGCTTATGCCAGGTCTCGACCGCTGCGCCCAGCCTTGGCGGTCGGCACGCAATACATGATGCTCATGGTCGCAGCTCGACGAATCCGGCTGCGCTGAAATCGCCGTCGAACGCATAGGCATTGTGGACGTTCTTCTTACGCATTAGCGCGAAGCTCGTCGCGTCGACGAACGAGTACTCTCGCTCGGCGTGTCGAGCCAGCCACTCTCACGCTTGCTCCTCGAGTTCCGCCGTAATGTGCTCGACCCGAACGACGGTGCTGTATCGGATAGCAGCGGCGGCCACTGCGGCCCGGTGACCGCAGCGCCGGTTGAGCAGCGTCCAGGTTTCGCCCAGGACATGGTCGGAGGTCACGACGACGGGCGGTCTACTGGCCCACAGTTTCTTGGCAGTGTCGTGTCGAGCGTCTGTCGCGTTGCCAAGCGCAGCCCAGAAAGATGTGTCAACGAAGATCATCCGCGCGGCCCATAGACCACGTCATCAACGGACGCGGATAGGTCGGCTCTGTCGCCGAACGATCCTATGAAGGCGTCGACGGGGTCTGGGCCAGGCGTGCGAAGACGATCAGCCACGTACTCCCGGATGAGCGCTGCCTTTGACTTGCGCTGCCGCCGGGCTTCAACTCCGAGCGCCCGGTCAACTTCCTCCTCGATATAGATCTGCAGCCGCTTCATTGGTCCCAAATATACGTCACTAGCGCGAATGATGTATACATCATCCGCTAGTGCACGTGATGACCGTTGAGGTGACGCGGGATCTTGCTGTCCGGGTTCATGAGTTCTCGTTCACGGGTGGGCGCAGTTCGACGCGCAGCAGCGCGGCTTTCCGCACGATGCCGTCGGGCGGCGCGGTGGTCCCCCCATCGGTGGTCACGTAGGCCACCCGGCGGGGTTCGGCGGGCCCGCGGCTCCAGGCGGCGCTGGACGGGCCGATCAGGATCTCGTCGAACGGATCACCGGCGATGTGGCGGACCTCGCTGCCGTGGCGGGGCTTGAGCGGAACTCGGTCGATCGTGTTGGCGCGATGCCGGGTGACGTAGGCGAATCCGGCGTTTTCGTCCACGCAGAAGTCGTCCGCGTTGTCGATGGCGGCGACAAACTCAGGGGCGCCGGCGGGGTCGAGAGTCTCCGGGTCGACCGCGACGCGCATGAAGACTTTCTGGGCGGTCGACGTGTACCACAGGTAGCCGCTCTGCGTGCCATAGCGCACGCCGTTGACGCCCGGTTGTGGCGGCGGCGCGACGTCGCTGTCGGGGTCCATCGCCATCGTGTCGTGGGCCAGCCAGACCCCGGCTGTGGCACTTCGGGCGCCTTCCCCCAGATCAATTCGCCAGATGAGGCCGGCGAAGCAGTCGGCGACGAGCATCACTCCGGGGGCGAGCAGGCAGCTGCCGTTGAGCGCATGGACACGGTCGTCGAAGGTATAGATGATCTCCGGCGAGACCCGATTGCCTGGAGTCCAGTCGGTGAGATCGACACGCGCCAAATGGGATTCGTAAGTGGTGTAGCCCTCGGTCACGCTGATGATGAACACATCGGGTTCGACCTCGACGATCCCGGAGACGGGGTGGTCAAAGGTGTGCACCAGCACCGGGACAACCTCCGTGCGAGGTTCGGGAGCGGGAACGCACCAGAGTTCCCTTTGCAGCACCGCGGTGACCAGGACCGAACCGTCGGCGCGGACGGCGAGGTTCTCCGGGAAGTACTTTTCCGGAAAGTACGCCACCGGGGTCAAAGTGACTGCGGGGATAGGGGAGAGCGGCATGAGAGCTCTTTATTCGTTGTCGGGGCGGGTTAGGCCGGTTATGGGGCGGGAACGTCGAAGGCGTTGAGAATGCCGCAGACGGTGTGATAGATCCCGGTGAGCACGGTGATCTCGAGTACTCCTTTGGCGCCAAAGGCGTTTTCGGCCCCTCGGTAGAGCTGGTCGTCGACGTGGTGGGTGGTCGACAGTTGCCGGGCGAGCCGGTGCGCGGTCTTCTCGTCCTCGGTGAGATCTTCGGGCAGACCGCCGCCGACAAGAGTCGCGATCGCGTCCTCTGGAATGCCGGCCTGCCGGGCGACAGCCGAGTGGGCGTAGAGCTCGTAGTCGGCGCGCCAGACCGCGCCCACCGTGAGGATCACCACTTGGCGCAGGCGTTCAGTAAGTGAGGTGTGTCGTTCTTCGGTGAATTGCAGCTGCAGGAATTGGGACGAGATCGCAAGGTTGAGCAGGCTGGGGTTGAACGGGCCGATGAGTCGCCCGTCGGCGGTGGTGCTTTGGAATCCGGCGCCTTGCGCCCACGGCACCGCGGTGACCATCATCTGATCGAATAGTTCACGCTGCGCGCCGGTCAATGTGGCGGGGTCGATCAGCGGCAGGCGCCCGCCGAGTCTGTCAGCGTCATGCGACATGGTGACTGCTCCGATCTGCGTTGTGCCGGTGGGGATTTCATCTGGTCGGCGGTGGCTATGGCGTGCTGTGGTCATTGGTTTAGACCGACGGCGTTGGCCGGGACGTCGAACGCCGAGAGGGTCATGCACACGGCGGTGAACCACCCGATCAGGACGGTGACGTCGACGATTCCCGCGTCGCCCAGCAGTTCTCTGGCGCGCCGGAATAGTCCCAGCGGCACTACCCGCGCGGCGATTAACGCCGAGGTGAGCTCGTAGACGACCTGCTGGCGGTGATCGTCGAACGATGTCGGAAGGCCCGCGATCAGCGCCTCGACCTTCTCGGGCGCAAGACCTCCCTTCCCGACACCGATGATCTCGTGCTCGTAGTTGGCGTAGGCGGTGCGCCATTTGCCGTTGATGAGGTTGGTGACGATCTCGATCTCGGCCTTGGTCAGTGTTGACTCGCCCTGGTAGTACGCCCCGGTGGGCACGATCGTTTTCGACAGTTTCGGGTTGGCCAGCCAGATCTTGTGCGGGCCAGGCACAAGGCCGCGCAGTTCACGGGTGAACTCGTAGGCAGCCCTCATGTCGGGGGGCATCCGGTCTACCGGAGTCTCGGTGAATCGGCCAAATGTGCCGAAGTCGGATGAGTCGGTCATGTTGGTGTCCTCTCACGTCACGATTCAGGAGCGTGCCCTTACCCGCGGTCCGAGCCGCTATGAGCTGCAACTCGCGGCACTTCCGCGCACGATCATTCGCGTTTTTATACTGCACCGGGCGCTCAACGAATTGTCAAGAGCGAACGTTCATGTTTTTTGATACCGTGGGGGGATGCCCAAGGTCTCACCGCAGTACCGCGATGAGCGGCGTGCGCAGATCCTGGGCGCCGCGCGGCGCTGCTTTGTGCGTGACGGATTTCATCAGACCTCCATGCAGGATCTGGTGCGCGAGGCCGGCATGTCGTCCGGTGCGGTCTACCGCTACTTCGACAGCAAGGACGCGATGATCGTCGCGATCGCCGAGGAGAACCTCGACCAGGTCGTCACGATCGTGCGGGAATCGGTTGAGCATGGCGCCACCGTCGGCGCGGCGCTGGCATCGGCGCTGGAGTACGTGAGCGCACGCCACGCCGACGAGGGATTTGGCGCGATCGCGCTGCTGGTGTGGTCGGAAGCGCTGCGCAACCCCACGCTGGCCGTGCGGCTGCGGGAAGCGTTTGACGCGGCGGGTGAGGCGCTCACCCAGATCGCCCGAGCCAGTTCGGTGACCGGTTCAGAGCTTGCCCCGGAAGCCCTGACGAACATGCTGCTGTGTGTGCTTCCCGGCTATCTGCTGCAGGTGACTATCCGTGGAGCCGACGCGGTCAAGACCGTCCCCGATGCCGTGCGCGCGCTCATCCCGACTGACCATGCAGACCAGCAGTGAGCGCCCGGACCGGGAACTCACCGACGGGCGTGGTGGCGGCCGCGCTGGCCTGGGAGTGACGCATCGACCACGTGCGGATCGCCGGTGTGTCACAAAGATCAGCGAGGCGACCTGCCAACTAAGTAGCCGGTGGGGAAGGACATCTCGATCACCCGCAGCTGGTGATTCGCTTTCGACTCAAGCTCAAGCACCACGCAGCTCTCGCCGAATGCTTTGGACTCGAGAACTCTGTAGTGTTGACCGCCACCGTGGACGTCGGTGATCGGGTCACCTGAGCGCAATGCCTCGACGGGCACCAGTTCGGGGGTTCTATGTGACTCCACGCTGGCAACGGTAGGCCAAAAGAGCGAGCGGGGGGACGCTTTCATTGGATGACCACCAACCAGTAACGCCGCAATGTCACCCGCGTTTGCCGCGCACCGACTGAAAAATGCCGAAACTCTTGGTCCGCACGCTCACGAAGCCGTGATCTTCCAGGATGTCGCCGAGTTCGTCTTCGCCGAACACATAGCCCCAGGTGTTCGGGAACCTCCGCAAAAACCGAACGGCACGCCCGGCCATAGGAACCACCGCGGCTAGCCGTCCGCCCGGTCGCAGCACCCGCGCCATCTCCGCCAGCGCTGCCACCGGGTCCGGTACCAGCTGCAGCACGGCGATGCAGACTATGGCATCGACCGTCTCGTTACGTAGAGGAAGCCGTTGCGCATCCGCCCGCAGGAAGCCGATCTGTGGTCCGGATTCGGCTCGGACCGCCCGTGCCAGCATCGACTCGGAGATGTCGACACCCAGCACTAGCCCGTCCGAGCCCACGGCCCGGGCCAGTGACGCGGTGACGCTACCGGGACCGCAGCCAACGTCCAAGGCGATCCCAGCGGTCGGGATGTTCAACCACTCGGTGGGCTGCAGCCACGCGGCGAACAGCCTGCGCAACAGGGCTTGGTTGTAGTCGTAAACCATCGACCCGACCCGCGAGGCCAATAACGCCTGGAAGGGACCGGTGTTCTTCGGCACAGCGGCGTCCTCGGCTGCGTCGGTGCTCAGCAGATCGAGATAACCCTTGCTGACATCCGGCTGCGTCGGCGGATCGGCGAGCAACTCCAGCGCCCGTTGCAGTGCGGAAGGCAACGTGGTGTTCAGATCGGTCATGCGCATTCCTTCGAGTAAATGCGAAGTCGTACAGACGATTACCGAATCGGAAGCCGTAACTTCGGACGACCGCTTCAGCTCGAGCCTACCGTCAAATGACTCGACATTTCGGAGTGGCGTCGCATCGTCCGTGTGCGCGGTTCCCCGCCGGGACCTGCTGGGTAGACGATTGTGGGGGGATATGAGACATCGGAAAGCGAGAAGGAGAACGCAATGCAGATGACGGGCAACACCATTCTGGTGACCGGCGGCGGCACCGGAATCGGCCGCGGCTTGGCCGAATCATTGCACCGGTTGGGCAACCAGGTCGTCATCGCGGGCCGACGCCCCGAACCGCTTCAGGCAGTCGCCGAGGCCAACCCCGGCATCCAGTACCTGTCACTGGATCAGGGCGACCCCGCCGACATCCAGCGATTCGCCGCCGAGCTGATCGACCGCTACCCGGACCTCAATGTCGTGATCAACAATGCCGGCATCCAGCGCGTCGAGGACCTGACCGCCGGTGACGTCGGTGCGGCAGAGGACACCGTCGCGATCGATCTGCTGGGGCCGATCCGTCTGACCGCGGCATTGCTGCCCTCGCTGCTGGCGCAGCCGCGCGCGGCGATCGTCAACGTCTCGTCCGGCCTGGCGTTCATGCCGAGTGCGCTCACACCGACGTATTGCGCCACCAAAGCCGCGATACACTCCTACACCCAGTCGCTGCGCTTTCAGCTCCGCGAGACCTCGGTCCAGGTGATCGAAATCGTCCCGCCGCAGGTGCAGACCGCGCTGCAGGGCGAGCGCGGATTCGACCCGAGGGCGATGCCGCTGGATGAGTACATCACCGAGACGATGACACTGTTGCAGACACAGCCGCAGGCTGACGAGATCGTCGTGGAGCGTGCCAAGCGGTTCCGGTTCGCCGAGCGAGAAAGGGTTTACGACGACATCTACCCCGCCTTCAACCAGGCGGTCACAGCGGCGCTGGGCCGGTGAGCAAGAACTTCTGCGTCAGACGGGAGAACACCGATGCGAGTCTTGATGGTGGGGGCAACAGGACGTCATGCCCACTTGGTATTGCGCGAGCTGACCAAACGAGGCGTCGTGGTGCGCGCGTTGGTCCGAAACCAGGAGCGGGCAGGGGTGGCGCGGCGTAACGGCGCCGACGAGACGGTCATCGGGGACCTCACGGAACCGGCCACCCTCACGAATGCGGTCGCAGGGATGGATGGCGTCTTCCATATCGGCCCGGCGCACGCGGCGGAGGAGGCGCAGATGGGCACGGCGATGGTCAACGCCGCCCGCGCGGCCGGTGTGCGAAAGTTCGTATTTTCCGGAGTCATTCACCCGTCGATCTCGGCGATGACGAATCACGCCGCCGCAAAACTGCCCGTCGAAGCGGCCCTCTACAGCTCAGAGATGGATTTCACAGTGCTGCAGCCGGCGAGGTTTATGCAGAATTTCGAGCACTCCTGGAACGACATCATCGAGCATGACCGGTTGGCTCAGCCTTACTCGCTGTCGGCGAAGATGTGCTCGGTGGACTACCGCGACGTCGCGGAGGTGGCCGCGATGGCGATGACCGGTAACGAGCTCAGTTACGGAACCTTCGAACTGTGTGCGCCTGGAATGCAGGACAGCCACGACACCGCTGCGATCATCAGCGAGGTTCTCGGACGACCGATCACCGCGGTGCAAATACCTTTGGACCAGTTCGCGTCACAGCTGCCCGAAGGCCCCTTCCGCGATGGCATGAGGCGGATGATGGCCCACTATGACCGGCACGGCTTGCCCGGCGGCAACCCACTGGTGTTGCGCGCGATCCTCGGCCGGGAACCTCGATCGCTGAAGGACTACTTTCGTGAACTAGCTGCTCGTTGAAAGCGTTGGAATTCCTTGTCGAACACGGCGATTAGGCGCCAGTCCCACCCAACATCCGTCGCTGGCCGTTAACCGCATGCGCCGGTGTTATCTGCCTTCGTGTGGGCCATCATCGCCGCGCTTCAGGCGTGGCACAAGTGTGGGCGGGGTTAACTGCCCGGGCTGGGGCCAGTTGCTGAACGCCTCGGCGTAGCTGTGGCTCATCAGCTCGAGCACGGTACCCCACGGGTCGGTGGTATAGGCGAGCGTCCAGGGCCGTCCGGATGCGAATTGGTAGGGCGCTGCCAGCAGGGTGCCGCCGTGATCGGAGCCATGACCGCCTCGGAGCTGGCCTATGTCGACCAGGAGCGGCGCGCGTTCGCCGACCTCTTGTGGGAATACCGGTTCGGCGATCGTCACACCTCAATGGTGGTGCTGGTATGCGGTGCCGACCCCGCCGAAATTGTGGACGCCCTCAATGGCGCGTTGCTCACCGACGAGGGGATGGCCTCACCGCAGGATTGGCACCACTACACCGACCCGTTTGGGGACTGGCACGAAGACCCCTGCGACGAAACTTCCTATACGGCAGGTGAAGTCTCGTTACACCGCGATAGCCGCGGAGAGTTGTGAAGAAACACGGCGTCTACCCGTGATGCATCCGGTTACCCGCCGAGTCGGCGGCGTTGTCACCGAGCGGGGTCGCCGCTCTGCTCGAGTTTGCGGTGCGACCGCTCCTGGACGCCCAGCAGCATGACTGGGAATCCGGTGACCGTGCCGGCACCCGACCACGGTGGCGCCGGGTGCTGCCATGTGTGCTGGTTGCGCCGATCACCGGCACGGTGATCGGAGAAACTAAGGAAACACCCAACCGAAACACAGCCAGTCGTGAGCTTGGGCGGCCATACTAAAAATCAGGCTAGATAAAACAGCCGCAGAGAGGCGGTCGGTGAAGTCGCGGCTACAACGGTCCCTGGCGCACACGCCCGGCTTTGACCAAAACGCCCAGGTCGCTAACGGCTCCGACGCCAACGACCACTCCATAACCGAGAGGCGGGGTAAATGTCAAACCTGCCCCCGGTAGCTCTCGACAGCGCTGTCGATCCCGTAGACCGTGCAACCGCGATTGACTTCATCAACCGTGTCAACTGGCTCTTCGACGCCTGGGATATCGACGGGATGGTCGAGGCTTTCCTACCGGATAGCGTGACGTACCACACCCACGGCATCAATCGTGGCCGGGTGGAAACGCGGCGCTTCTTCCAACAGCAGTCCCCCTATACGCTCCCTGGGGTTAGCCGGCACGCGACCAACCCGATCGTCGATCGCGACGGCGAGGGGGTGATCGTCCGCTACCACAACCTTCTCATCCGATATGCTTCACCGGAGGCTTCCTCCAACGTGGTCGTAGCCCAGGTTGTTGAGAGCCCCAGCGATCTGCCCGCGATCTGGGTGTACTCCACTATGACGGACCGCCTGCGCCGAATCGACAGAGGGTGGCGAATCTTCGAACGCCACGTCGGGGCGACAACGATGAACGACCGCCTACGCCCCATAACTTCCGAACCGGCCTATTTCGACCCGTACCCTTCTAAACCAGCCTCTTTCAACCCGTACCCCGCCAAACCCGCCTCTTTCAACCCGTACCCGCCCTGGCCAGCAGTGTAACTTTTTGCCCTTCTGCGGTAAGCGCCACCGCCCAGTCGCCTCCGTCGATCAAGCCAAAGCCATTGCGGCGAAAGTTCAACACTCTCTGGGCATTCCGGTAGGTTGTGAGCAGACGACATGTCCGCCTTCGTTCGACGGACAACTTCGACGGCCGGGACGCCCTGCTCGCGCGTCTGACGCTGGCAACCAGAGTGCTCGGCTCGATAGCCAGATGTATTTTGGCAGCCGAAGGCGAAGCGATACCCGTCGACCGCCCTATAGTGACATGGAATGCGCAATTGAGCGGCCTTCAGCGAGAAGCCAGTTCGCGGAAATAATCCTTCAAGGATCGTGGTTCGCCGCCGAGAATCGTTGCAACACCAGTGGATTGCTGCCGGGGCAAACCGTACCGATCGTAGTGGGCCATCATGCGCCTCATCCCATCGCGGAACGGGCATTCGGGCAGTCGTGACGCTAACAGGTCAAAGGGTATCTGCACCGCGGTGATCGGTCGTCCGAAGACCTCGGTGAGGATCGCAGCGGTGTCGTGGCTATCGAGGTGACTTCTGCGTCGGGGCCATAGTCCAACCACCACGTCACAAATATTTTGTCGCCATCGCCTCTCGCGGTTAATCACTGCGAGGCTGGATGTGCCGCGAAAAACTGCCAGAACGTTTGGGTGGCGTTCAGCGCATGCGACATCGGGTCCCCACGCTCGAGGAACGTGGTGCCGCCAGGCCATTGGTGTCCGCCGCCGTCGATGGTGATCAGCACGACGCTGCGGTTGTGAGCGCACCCAGCGGTCGAAGTGGTGACCGGGCCAGCAGCGGTGAGTGCGGGTGACCCGCATTGGTCGGCCTCGCGCCAGAAGGCGTTGACGTCGGCTATCGACGGCCCATTGACGACGCTGGCGCCCTGCCCCCCGTTATAGGGGATCAACCGGTCGGCGGTGCCGTGGATGTGCATCACTGACGTCGGGCGGGGTGTGGCGCAGGCGTCGAGTTGGGTGGCCGAGTCCGGGCCGATAGCGGCGAAGATGCCGCTGTTGCAGGCCAGCGTATAGCTCATCATCCCGCCGTTACTGATGCCGGTGGCATATACGCGCGTGCGGTCGATACCGATTGAGTCGCTAATCCGGCCCACCATTGTGGTGATGAGGCCGACATCATCGATCCCGTCACGGGCGGGCTGCCCGCAGCAGCCGTGAGCGTTCCAGGCCCGGCCAATGCCGTCGGGATAGGCGACGACGAACTTGGCCGAGTCGGCCAACTGATCCCAGCCGTAGGATTTTTCGGCTTGCTTGCCGGTGCCGAATCCGCCGTGCAGCATGACGACAAGCGGAGCAGTCGCGGGCAGGCCGGCAGGCTTGTACACCCGGTAGGTGCGGTTTAGCCCGCCGAAGGTCATGTTGTGCACACTGGTGCCGTCCGGGTATCCGGCATTGGCCGAGCCCGCCGCCGAACATCCCAACATGGTGAGCAACACGCCGAGCAGCGCGGCGAGCCGAATGATCACGGCTCCAACGTAGGCATCGACTGCGCGTGCTGCTGTGCTGTAGGGAAGTCTTCACCTAACCGTTAGATTGTGCAGCGCTCGGTAGTTGTTCCTGAGCATCATCTCGGTGTCGGCTGGCCCGAATGCGCGAGCGGAGCTGAACGTTCGGACGTTGTCTTACAATCTGTGTTACGTTCAGGCATGTGGCTGACACGATTACCTTCCGACTGGACGAGGACACTGCGCGAGCCTTGAAGGTATTGACTCGCGACGGCACTCCGGTCTCAGCGGCGGTGCGTGCGGCTCTCATCGAGGCTGCCCGTCGTCGAGCCGAAGCATCGATACGGATAGAAGCCGAGGAACTGGCAAACGACGAACAGGACCGAGCTGAGGCGGTGCAGGTTCTGCGCGACATGGAGACACTGCGTGCGTGGTGACGTCTACCGTTTACGCGCTCCGCGCGGCACCCGTGGTCACGAGCAAGCCGGTTCGCGATACGCCGTGGTGGTGCACTCCGACCAGTTGCCGCTGTCCACATGGTTGGTAGCGCCCACCTCGACCGCCGCACGGGCCGCAAGTTTTCGCCCCGAGGTCAGGATCGGCGGGCGGGTCACTCGGGTGCTGGCCGAGCAGACTGCCGCAGTCAACCCCAGCCGGCTCGGCCACAGCGTTGGTCATCTGACTTTCGAGGAAATGCGCCGAATTGACGCCGCTCTCCGGATAGTCCTTGATCTTTAGCTGCGTTGCGCGCTGATGTACGCGAAACATACGGCGGCGGAGCGATGCTGAGCTCGCCAACGGGCACACTAGTTGTGCTAGCCAGGATTTCGCGGCTACAGGCCAGGTACGGGCCGTTCGGCTCGTGAATCCTCGCCAGAGTGGCTGTGTCGCTTGGTTGTTCACACATCACTGAAGTCATGGTCAGTAGACACCCTCGATGACGGCCTCGCCCTCGAATGTCGAAACGGGTCGCACCTCGGTAAGCGAATCGCCGACTTGCCCCGCGGGCCCCGGCATCCGAATTGCGCTATCGCGTTCCAGGTTGTTGGGTATGAACATTCCCTTGCTGATATGGTTCATCACCACCTGGCCGCGTTGTCCGTGTGGCACCCCTTCGCCGGTGTCAGGGTCCACCACCCAGAAGACGACGTATGGTGTGCGGGGGTCGAAAACGAACGACTCGCAGTCGCCATTCGTTCGGGTGACGGCCTGCGAAAGAATCATGGTGCTGCCGAAAACCATAGTGATCAACGTGTTCGGAAAGATTTCGCGAAGCAAATCCAGCGTGTCGATGTCCACATGTGCGCCGCTGAGCAGCACGTAGCGGATTTTCCGGTTGACCGTCTCGACGACGAGGTCGTTACGGGCAATGGCCTCAAGCAGCGGGGGAGTGGTCTGCAGATTCGCGACGTCCTGAGTCTGGAGAATAAACACAGCTTGCTCGATGATGTGGTCGACATAGTCCCTGACGTCCGCGGTGGCATTGCGGGCAGCAATCTTCTTGACCCAGCGGGGATCTAGATCGATCGAGTAGAAAATCGAGCCGAGCCGCTCGGAGACCAAACGAGAGAAGAAGCCCACGCCGTGCGGCCCGCTGGGCATCAAGCACAGAAAGCCCCGACCCTGCAGAAAACCGCCCCCGGTGAAGTCCTCGGCTTGCCATTGGACAACTTGCTCGACCCAATCTGGCAGTTGCACAGTCCGTTTGGGAGCTCCCGTGGTGCCACCCGACTCGAATATCTGCGGCAGCGGCGGCGGTGATCCATAGCCGCGCGGAATCAGATCCTCGACCGGCAGACTTCGCAGTTCGTTCACCACGTTAGGAAATAAGCGAAGATCCGCGAAGCTGTTGACGTCGGTCAACGGGTTGAAGTTCAGTGTCTTGGCCGTGCGCAACCAGAACGGCGAACCGGTGTCCTCGTCGAAGTGCCAGGCGATCGCGGCACGCAAGTACGCCTCCGGGTCCTGAACCGACGCTGGTCGCGGTACATCCAATAGCGAAAAATCGATATCGGCCATGCCACCGATCCTGTCGTACCTCAGGCCGCCGGGCAATCCACGGCACGAACCGTTCGCGTCCTGGTGACTCTGTTGTAACGGATCAAATTGAGATCCACCTGATCAATATGCGTTGTGCGCAGGTAGGTCATGCTAACGATTCATTTCGCAAATGGGGGCGGACGGTAGAGAGTGGAAGGTGAGGTCACCAGACCGGTAGCACCCGCGATGACAGTGAAGAAGCGCGATGCGACACATCGCCTTGGAGGAAGCATTCTTTATTGCCGAATTGGCCGAGCGTCAGCCCATGATGGAGAGCCGAGGCTTAATGCAGTTGGTTCGGTGTTGGAAAGGCGAGTACGCCGAGTGGTATGCGCGCCGGTTGACCGACTTCACCGAATACCGGCTACCGGAGATGGACGACGCCGGCATCGACATCCAGGTGCTGTCACTCACGGTGCCCGGTCTGCAGGTCGAGATAGCATCCGAATTGGCCAGCGACAATGCTCGCTTCGTCAATGACCGCCTCGCACAGGAGATTTCGAAGCACCCCGACCGATTCCGAGGTTTGCCGCTCTGCCGCTGCAGGACCCCGCCGCTGCAGCCGCGGAGTTGGAACGGGCGGTAAGCCAGCTCGGGTTTTGCGGAGCGCTGGTCAACGACGGCGTGCATGGTCCGGCGCCGCTACTTGGACGCGCCCGAGTACGACGAGGTGTGGTCGGCGCTGGAATCCCTTGGTGTGCCACTGTATCTGCACCCTGGCGCCCCGCCGGTCGAGCAGTGGCGAGTGCTCGACGGCCGCCCTGAGCTGTATGGGCCGACGTGGAGTTGGGCCGCCGAGGTCAGTGGGCACGCGCTGCGGATCGTCTACAGCGGAGTGTTCGACCGGCACGCGGGCGTGACACTGATCTTGGGGCACATGGGCGAGTTTTTGCCGTTTCAGCGCAGCCGACTTGATGACCGGTATCAGACCATCCAAATGGCCACCCCGCTGAAGCGGCCGCCATCGGCGTACCTTGGCACCAACATCGTCTTCACCAACAGCGGGGTGTTCTCGCCCGCGACGTTGCTCGGCGCGGTGCTGGAGGTCGGCGCCGACGCGGTGATGTTCTCCGTGGACTACCCGTATGAATCGTCGCGGGAAGCCGTCGCCGGATTCGAACGGACCACCCTGTCTGCCAGGGACCGGGAGAAGATCGCCCACGGCAACGCCGAACGCATCCTGCGCATCTGAATCGCTTCAGTCCGCGCCAGAACGACAGCGAAAAGGAATACCACTGGCACCCAAGAAACTTCTCGGCGGAGGTTTACGATGGCCGAGA
>DASPOT010000381.1:0-6129 GCA_035625875.1 Mycobacterium sp.
AGGAGCTGTATCGGGACAAGCTGATCCCCGCCCTCAAAGAAGGAGCTGCGGCCGCCAATCGAAACGTCGACGACATCGACAAGATGATCGAGATCAAAATGTCCTATGACCCCGACCCGCAGCTGGCCCTGGAGAACACCAAGTTCTGGGCGCCGCTGTCGCTGACCGCCGAGCAGAAGCACAGCATCGACGATCCGATCGAGATGGAAAAGGCGGCCGACGCGTTGCCGATCGAGCAGGTTGCCAGGCGCTGGATCGTGGCGTCGGACCCCGACGAGGCCGTCGAGAAGGTCGGCCAGTACATGAGCTGGGGCCTCAACCACCTGGTCTTTCACGCGCCCGGTCACGACCAGCGCCGCTTTTTGGAACTTTTTGACAAGGGCCTCGCGCGCAGGCTGCGGCGGCTGGGCTGATCAGGCAGGCTTGTCAGCATGCCCGACAGCTCCCGACCACCTTCCGGTTCTGCCGCGATCTACATCGTGGCGTCCGAGGGGGAGAGCGGCAAGTCGATAATCGCGCTGGGGCTCCTGCACCGCCTGACGGCCATAGTGGCCAAGGTCGGTGTGTTTCGGCCGATCACGCGGCCGGGTGAGGACCGCGATTACATCCTGGAACTGTTGCTCGCGCATGCCACCGCCGGTATCTACGAGCGGTGCGTCGGCGTGACCTACCAGCAGCTGCACTCCGACCCCGACGCGGCACTCGCCGAGATCGTCGACTCCTACCACGCGATGGCCGATCGGTGTGACGCGGTGGTGATCGTCGGCAGCGACTACACCGACGTCACCGGCCCCGCTGAGCTGTCCGACAACGCCCGCATCGCGGCCAACCTCGGAGCGCCGGTGGTGCTTTCGGTGCGCGCTAAAGGCCGCACCCCCGACCAGGTCGCCCAAGTTGTCGAACTATCCCTGGATGAGTTGGCCGCTCAGCATGCCCATACCGCGGCGGTGGTGGCCAACCGCTGCCCACCAGACGACATGACCGCGGTGGCCGAGGCGTTGCGGCGCTTCGAGCCGAAGAGCTATGTGCTGCCCGATGAGCCGCTGCTGGCCGCCCCGACGGTCGCCGAAATGCAGCACGCGGTAGGCGGAACTCTGATCAGCGGTGACGAGGCACTGATGTCGCGCGAAGTGATGGCCGTCCTCGTCGCCGGACCGACGGCCGAACACGTGCTGGAGCGGCTGACCGAGGGGTGCGCGGTGATCACCCCGGCCGATCGTTCAGACGTTGTGCTCGCGGTAGCGAGTGCCCATGCGGCCGAAAATTTTCCGTCGCTGTCGTGTCTGATCCTCAACGGGGCCCTGGAGCTGCATCCGGCCATCGCCGATCTGGTGTCCGGGCTGCGACTGCGGCTGCCGAT
The DNA here is from genome assembly GCA_035625875.1 of Mycobacterium sp. Lineage (GTDB taxonomy): Bacteria > Actinomycetota > Actinomycetes > Mycobacteriales > Mycobacteriaceae > Mycobacterium. Next base: position 1,361 of record DASPOT010000381.1, read on the forward strand.
CATCGCGACCACGACCGAAACTTTCGAGACCGCCGCCGCCGCGGCGTCGGCCCACGGTCGGGTCACCGCGGCATCGCCCCGCAAGGTCGATACGGCGGTGGCGCTGGTGGAGCGCCATGTCGATGTTGGGGACCTGCTGGCGCGGCTGGCGATTCCGATCCCGACAGTCATCACACCGCAGATGTTCACCCACCAGCTGCTGGACCGCGCCCGGGCGGACCGCAAGCACATCGTGCTGCCCGAGGGATCAGACGACCGCATCCTGCGGGCGGCCGGGCGGCTGTTGCGGCGCCGCGTGGTCGATCTGACCATTCTTGGCGACGAGGCCGAGATTCGTTCCCGGGCAGCTGAACTGGGTGTCGATCTGTCCGACGCCGCGATACTGGACCCAGGCAGCAGCGAGCTACTCGAGAAATTCGCCACGCAGTACGCGGCCCTGCGCGAGAGCAAGGGCGTCACCTTGGACCGGGCCAGCGAGGTCATGCAAGACACCACGTACTTCGGAACCATGCTGGTGTACAACGATTTTGTGGACGGAATGGTGTCCGGCGCCGCCCACACCACCGAGCACACCGTGCGGCCGGCGTTTGAGATCATCAAGACCAAACCCGACATTTCCATTGTGTCGAGTATCTTCCTGATGTGTTTGGCCGACCGGGTCCTGGTGTACGGGGACTGCGCGATCGTGCCGAACCCCACCGCGGAGCAGCTCGCAGACATCGCGATCTCCTCGAGCCAGACCGCGGCAAAATTCGGCATTGAGCCGCGGGTGGCGATGTTGTCCTATTCCACCGGCAAATCGGGCGTCGGAGCCGACGTCGACAAGGTCAGAGAGGCAACCGAGCTGGTGCGGCAACGACAGCCCGACCTGCTGGTGGAAGGACCTATCCAGTACGACGCCGCGGTGGAACCCAGTGTGGCCGCGACCAAGATGCCGGGCTCGCCGGTCGCCGGCCGTGCCACGGTGCTGATCTTTCCTGACCTCAACACCGGCAACAACACCTATAAGGCGGTGCAGCGCAGCGCCGGGGCGATCGCGATCGGCCCGGTGCTGCAGGGCCTGAACAAGCCGGTGAACGACCTGTCCCGTGGCGCGCTGGTCGAAAACATCGTCAACACCGTCGCCATCACCGCAATCCAGGCGCAGGGGATCTGATGACCACTGACAACCGTGTTGTGCTGGTGATCAACGCCGGCTCGTCGTCGCTGAAATGCCAACTGGTCGACCCGGATTCGGGCACCTCATTGGCGGTCGGCATCGTCGAGCAGATCGGCGAACAGTCGTCGTCGGCTCATGTGGATGCCGGCAAGCATCATGTGGAACGCGACGACCGGGTCGCCGACCACGACGCGGCGCTGCGCTTGGCATTCGACCTGCTGGCCGAGGCCGGCATCGAACCGGAGACCAGCGGCCTGGTGGCGGTCGGGCATCGGGTAGTGCACGGCGGCAACGACTTCTACCGGCCAACCGTCATCGACGACGCGCTGATCGATACCAGCCTGCTCACCAGCGGTCCAAAGTAGGACCGTATCGCCGTCTGAGACGTCCTTCGCATACCGCTGCAGGCTCCAGTCGTCGACAATGCCCGTCCGCGTCGAGGGCGTTGCGAGAAAGTCAAGCAGATCGTAACGCTCAGGAGTGGCCTGAAATATCCAGACCTTCTGCTCGTGGGCGTCGTCCACGGCGGTCCGGTGCCGGGTTCCCGCTTGCTTGCGCGGCCCTCCAGCAACGGCCAGTAAGCCGCGAGTTCCCGCATCAGACTCCGCGGTTGGCAGATGCTCGTCGAGGCTCGACATGCGGTTTACCCGCCACCGTTGTAGGCCTGAATATCGACGATGATCGCTTATCCTCACGATTCGGGTGCGTGTACCGGGGGTCGGCTTAGCAACGGAACGAATCTGGGTGTTTTCGTGATCTGGGTTGGTCGTCAGCTTATGAGTGAGCTTCGCGCCAGGCTTGCCAGATGTCGGGATGGAGGCGACCGCGCTCTGTAACGGCGATCCCCGCGGCCCGTGCCCACGCCCGTACCTTGGCGGTCGACGGCGACGCGACGTCAGGTGTCGTCGCCGTCTCGGTCGTGTCGATGGGTATGCCGTTGTGCGCGGCGACCGCTCGCTCTGTCTCAGCCCAGCGATATGAGGCCGCGAGGTAGCGATAGGTCCATTCCTCGGCGAGCTGGCGTGTCTCGGCGAAGGTGATCGGCACTGTTGGCCAGCGCACCTGCAGCTCAGCGAGCCCGTCAGCGACGACGGATGGCCGGACCCAGTTGAGTTTAAAGATCTGCGAGTAGCGGTCTTCAACAACAACGGCGGCGCGCGGCAGCGCGGCCAGGTCGCCGACGGCGTAACGCAGCTTGCCGTTGATCAGACTGGACACCAAGTCGGCCAGCGACTTTCGCTCTACCGCGGCAACCAGCCGGCCGTCGACGGCGATGCCGTAGTCACCGCACGGCAGCGCACGCTTAACGGTGGTGGCCTGTTGGGTGGCGAAGCGGTAGGCGTACTGCTCGCGGGTGTCGACGAGGACCTGCAGCTCGGCGATCCCGGCGGCCCGGGCGGTGGGGGTGGTGACGTTCGGGCGGGCTTGTTTTCGGGTGCGCGGCGACTGCCAGAAGACCGCATCGCGGCCACGCGCCGTGGTGAACACCAACTGCGAACGGTTCTCCCGGCCACGGTCGAGGATCAGGTCGATCGCCGCGCCGCGGCGCACGCAAGAACGGAGCGGTGCGCGCTCGACGATCTCCGGCTGGTCGGCCACTCGTCCGCGCCCACGGGATAGCAGTAAAATGCTTTTGCTCGAGGCCACATGCCCGACGTACGAAACACCATCCCTCCGCTCATCGGCAAGCGCAGCAGGTAGCCCAGCCGCGAATCCCGGTCGGGGTTGCGCGCGATCAGCAGCTCGTCCATCAGCTACTCGCTGCTCCGGCGCCGCCAGGGCGCATCGGGGCCGCCGAGGGTGTCGAGCATCAGCCGGCACCAGGTGAGCGCCGCGTTGACCGCGAGGTGAGCGTGCCGGACGCCGAGACCGACGCGTGCGGTTGCCGGACCGTGCCCGGTACCCAGCCCGCGGTTGCGCAGCTCGGCAAGTCCGTTGGCGATCGTTGTGACCGCGCCCAGGATGCGCTCAACGCCGTCGCTGCCGTCCGGTCCGGACCCGGTCGAGGGGTCCAGCCCGAGCGAAAGCTGTGCTGCGCGAGCCAGTTTGGGCAGGTCGGACTTGTCGTCGAACGGCTGGCCGCGTTCGGTGAGTACGACCTTGGCGGTGCTTTCGATCAGTTCCTTGGCGCTGCCGACCGCGAGCGCGGGATCGTCGCTGATCGCGCGCCTGATGCGCTCGAAGCCCTCGCGGATGGCCGACGGGTCCGCGAGCCTCGCGATGGATTCGATCAACAGCTGCGGACCGACTGGCGTGATCTGGCCGGTCTGCTCATCGACCTGGTAGCCGTCGCGGCATAGCGATTGGTGAAAGTGACTGAGGCCCTGCGGCTCCCAACCGCTCACAAGCCGTTCGGCGACCCGCAGAAATCGGGCGACCTGTCGCGGATCGGTCCAGTCGACCGCATCCAGGTACGACTGCGTCGTCTGGCGACGCACGCTGCTGTCTTCGTAGCGGCAGTCAGGATCGGGCGCGAAGCCTTCGTCCTGGAGCGCGGTGTTGATCACGCCGACCGTGCTGTCGGTCATCAAATCGCGGAAGACGCCGCGCGTGGTGCGCCCTACGAGATCGGTCATCGCGTTGCGCTCTGTGTTGACGGCCCGGTCGCTCGCCCGACCCCGCGCGCGACGGCCCGGTAGATCGTCGAGCGGGTGACCGGAAACAGCTCCTCGAGCTCGCCGATGGTGTGCCCTCCGGCGCGGTAGAGCTCAACGAGGTGCGCCTCCTGCCGCGGACTGAGCTTGGGCTGCTTGCCACGCAGCCGACCCTTGGCCCGGGCGACGGTCATGCCCTCCCGAGTCCGGGCACGGGCAAGGTCGGCTTCAAACTCGGCGATCATGCTCAGAGTGGTAAACAGCAACCGGCCGACCGGGTCTCTCGGGTCGTGCACCGAACCGCCGATATTGAGACGCACGCCGCTGGCGGTGAGTTCGTCGACGATGTCGCGTGCGTCTGGAACAGACCGAGCCAGGCGGTCGAGCTTTGTCACGACGAGCGTGTCGCCGCTGCGGCACGCGGCGAGCGCTTGGCGCAATCCGGGCCGGTCGCGATTCGTACCGGTCAGGCCGTGGTCGACATAGATCCGCTTCGGGTCCACGCCGAGCGCCGCGAGCGCCTCGCGCTGCGCCGTGAGATCTTGATCGACCGTCGACACCTGGGCGTAGCCGATCTTCAGCTCAGCCATGCGAACAGTATGCCGGTTAGCCCCCCTTCACCGGGAACCATGACCGAACCAGTCTTACGGGACGTCGGCACTCCGGTCCGTCGGGCCGCGGTCGCTCGGTATCGGCGTGTCGTTTGAGGTTGGCCGACTGGGACGGTCCTCTGCATCTCGTGTGGGGGCTCGACGATCCCGTGCCGGGACGCCACGTGCTTGAGAAGGCGACCACGCTGTTGCCACGCGCGGAGGTGACCGAACTCCACGGCGTCGGCCACTACCCGCAATCCGAAGCGCCACAGGCCGTCGCGGCCAGCACCGGCAGCCTGACAACCCACCGCGCCCCGACATCGCCGCCCCTACCCCCAACCGCAACCCGGACGAGCTGGCAGACGAGGCCAGCAGCTAAAACGCGCCCGCTATCCAGCAGCCTCAGCTCAACACCCGACAATC
>DASPOT010000382.1:0-9601 GCA_035625875.1 Mycobacterium sp.
CGGGTCTTGACGGTCTGGCCTTCGGCTTGCAGGTACGCGGTGACGCTGCCGAGCCGCAGGTCGGTTAGCGCGATGCGGCCCCGGGCTCTGCGAGCGACAAGCTCCACGTTTTCCGGGTTGACCGGCTGATGTGTCTGAAGCTCGATTTTTCGCCGCTTAAGTTCTGCTGCCCGTTCGGCTGCATGTGCGCGAGGTGCTTTGTCGTCACCCCGATCGGATGTATCCATAACCCCTATGGTGCGCTGTCGTGTCGGATGGCGGCGGCTCGTTGGCGCGTGGTGGCTGCGCGTTGGCGGGCTTGTTCGGCGCGCTGGCGGGCATGTTGGGCGCGAAGGGATGTCTCTGCGGCTTCTCGAAAGAGTTCGTCCTGCAGCACAGCCGCGAATAAATCTGCGGTGTCGGGGTCCATCACCTGCCCTCCCCATCACCGAGCGGGTTGACCGCGGCGGCCCGTGCCAAACCCCTTTTGTTCCCGGCTATGCTCCCAGCGGTTTTTATTCTCCACAATTTGAGCCCACACCGACCCCTCGCTGGTAGAGGCGGGTCCGCGCGGTGCTACGATGGCTGTCAGGGCTCGGCTTGGGGCCGACCGCCTAGCGGTGTGGCCTTGACAATCACCGCATTACCGTTGAGCACAATTCGACGCCCAGAGAGGGCAGCACCCAGGCAGGCCATTTCGGAGTTCGAGTCGAGCCGAATGGGGCAAACCGCTTGACCCCAGGGAGGCGGAGCAATGGAAACCAACATGCAGAAACTGCTTGCCGAGTTGGGGAGCATCGAATACGTGCTCCAACACGCCCAGCTCGCGGTCGACTGCGCGCACAGGGCGCATCAGGACTCCAGGGAAACCCGCCAGCGAGCGGCCGCGCTGCGCCGAGAAGCGCAGCGTCTGCGCGGGCCCACGGCGGTTGCGTAGATAGTTTTGCCCGCGCGGGCTCCTTAGCCCAACTGACCGCCCCTGCCCGGGCGCGGGGCGATACCCCACCTCGGTTCGTCCAGAGCATCCGCGCTAAACGGGAAGCGATATGCGATTGCGGCCCGTTCAAGATAGGCAGAGACACGTTTCTTAGTCGCCACCAGTTGAGCCTGTGCTTCGACCGCCCGACGTGCGGCGAGCTGGGCGTCGGCCTCGGTGACCGGGTCACCAGCCATCAGTCGGCTTTTGCGTGATCAGCTCCGCAGCGCGTCTCTCGGCCCTCGATGCGCGCGACTCCTGCATGGAAAAACCGTACCATTTGCACGTCGATCTGTGCCTCGTTCACACTCCGTTCGCCTGCGCCCCCGGCGACGACCAAGATCCTCGCGACCCGAACGGCAATGTCGTCTACGACAAGGGAATTACGTTAGAGGAAACCTGGACGGCGATGGAAGATCTTGTCGACGATGGACTTTGTGCATCGATCGGTCTTTCCGATGTCGACGTCGAACAGACCCGCGCCATCGTCAAATCCGCCCGGATCAAGCCTGCCGTCGTGCAGGTGAAGTCGCACCCCTACCTCCCGCAATGGGAGCTTTACGAGTTCTGCAGGTCAGAAGACATCGTGCTGCTGGCCTTCGCGGCGCTGGGACACGCGATCGAACCGCGACTGCTCGACGACCCAGTCATCGTCGCGCTTGCCGGGCGAGTCGGGAAGAGTCCTGCCCAGGTGCCGCTTGCCTGGGGTGTCCAGCGCGGGACCGCGATACTGACGACGTCCATTGACCCTGGCCACATCAAAGAGAACTTCGACAACGATGTTCTCCCGGAAGAGGCGATGCAAGAGGTCAACGAACGGGTCAAAACGCGCTATCGGTTCAACACGGTCACGGAAACGGGAGTCCCCGGATTCATTCCCAGCGGCCGGTGATCGGCCGGCTCTACTTCATGTTGGACATCGATCCGTCGCCATGACATTGCATCCAAGAATGGGCGGAATGGCAACGACATGAAGGCCATTCGTTTGCACGCGCAAGGCGGCCCGGAGCAACTCGTCTGTGAGACGGTGCTTTCGTATTGACCACCTGCGGCGGCACTTCGACCTGCAGCTGGGCAGCGATGTCGCCGTCGGTTACCTCAGCCACGACGCCGACACCGTCCAGTTGTATCTGCAGGAGACGCTGACGTTCCTGTGCTACAACGCGGAGGCGTCGGTCGCGCTGAGCGCATAATGCCGCGTAGTAGCCCGTGTCAGGAGCCGTCCAGTAGCTCAAACGACGCAATGAGGTGGCCGACATCGCGGCGGCGCGTGGCCGGCCACACTACCCAGGTGCGGCGCACCACTGGCTGGCCGACTAACGGAGCCCAGGTCACGTTGTCGGGCAGCGGTCGCAGCTGGTTCTCCGGTGCGAGCGCGAAGGCGTGTCCGCCGCTTACGGCGGTGAACTTTACGGCGGCGATCAATTCATGATCGTCAGGCACCGGCGGGCCGATATCGATGCCATGGCTGCGCAGCACGCCCGTCAGCTCGTCGTACCAGGCCGGACTGGCTGAGCGTGGAAAGCCCACCCACTGCAGTGCATCCAGCTCGTCGAGCCGTACCCCTTCGGGGCCAACCAGCCGTGCGGCCACTGCCGATTCCAGGAGTACGCCGAGGTTTTCTCGAGCCACGAGCAAAGCGTCGAATTCGGATCCGGCGGGTCGTCTGGGAAGCCGCCGACGCCGATCTCGTCGCTGACGCGATGGTCTGGGCCGCGGGATCACCGCAGGCGGCCAACGAGGCGTCCAACATCACCAACGGCGACGTCTTCGAATGGCGGAACCTGTGGCCGGCGCTGGCCAAAACCCTCGCTGTTGACACCGGACCGGACACACCGATGAGTTTGGCCACCTACCTCGCCGACCATTCCGACGTGTGGGACCGCATCGTCACCAAATACGGCCTTCGTCGGCTGAGTCTGCGCCAACTGGTCGGTCACGGTGACCAGCACGCGGACTTCGCGTTCGCCTGCGGCGCACCGGAAGGACCCCGCGCCTTTGTGAGCACCATCAAACTGCGCCAGGCCGGATTCACCAAAACCATCGACACCGAGGACGCTTTCCGCAATGCGCTGCAGTCACTCATCGACCACGAGTTCCTGCCGCCCGCTGCCAGTTGACGCTCAAAGATCTAAGACAAGGTCGCTACCCGGAGCGGCTGAGCAGATAAGCACTTCGCCCTCCTGCGGTTCTTCGAGTGGGGGCTGGGTGTAGGTAGCGGTTCCGGCGACGATTCCGGTGACACACGTATGACAGACACCGCTTCGGCATGAGTACCGGGTGGGGACATCGCAGGCCTCGGCAAGTTCGAGGAGGCTGTGGTATTCCGGTGCCCACTTGACCGTCAGTCCGCTGCGGGCGAAGGTGATCGACGGCCCGGTCCCGGGCTTTCCGGCGGGTGGGTGTGGTCGCTTAGGCTGCGCCGGAGCGACGACGCCAGGGTTGATTGACGGTAAGGCACCGAACAGTTCGGTGCGGATGCGCACGGGTTCGGTTCCGGCATCGACCAGGGCATCGCGCATATCGCTCATGAATTGTGCTGGACCGCAAAGGTAAACAGCAGCGTCAGCGGGCAAAGCTAACGCGGCGATCGCCTGGCGGTCGAGACGTCCGCGTGTGGCGATGCCTCCGGCTGCCTTGCCGTGCGTGTAGAAGACATGCTGTCGAGCATTCGGCAAAGACTCCAGCAGAGCCGTGACTTCGGCGGCGAAGCAGTGGGTTTCGCTATCGCGCGTGGTGTGCAGCCACCAGATGTCGCGGCCGCTGTGGGCAGCCGCCAGGGCATACAACATGGCCAGGACAGGGGTTACCCCGATTCCCGCCGAGATCAGAACCACAGGAGTGCTGTCCTCGGTGAGGTAGAAGTCGCCGCGTGGGGCCGCAGCTTCCACGACTGATCCTGCCCTGATATGGCTGTGGAGCCATTGACCCACCCGGCCGTGGTCTTCGCGCTTCACGCTGATGCGGTACTGCCCAGCGCCGGGGTCTCCTGAGAGTGAGTAGCTGCGTAACGGCGCCGGGTCGCCGGCCTCGGGAATTCTGAGCGTCAGGTACTGGCCGGGAAGCGGCGGCGGCAAAGAAGCGTGGTCGTCGGCTTCCAGGCGGATCGACATCACGGTCGCACTTTCCCGCTGTGTTGCGCTGACACGCAACGGGCGGAATCCCGTCCACGCCGGTTGCGCCGCGATTGGCGGCGCCGTTGCTGCAGTGGACGTTTCGTGTTCGTAGAGCATGTCGCGAAAAGACTGCTGCCAGCCGGGGCTCAGCGCCGGCACGTCAACGGCCTCGCGGAGCTGGGCCATATTGCGGTCAGGCAGATACAGCAGGGCGTCGACGTCGGCGACGCTTAGTTCGTGGTGACCGCGGCGGGTGCGGACAATAGCGTCGCCGGCTTGGACATGCCCTTCGGTGATGACGCGGAAGTAGAAGCCGGGACGGTGATGGGAGACAAGCAGATTGGGCATCTCCGGTTCGCCCAGGCGCATACCGACCCGGAAGCAGGTGACACGCGGCTGCGTGACCTCGAATTCGGCCTCGCCGATGCGGTAGCGGTCGCCGATGCAGACCTCGTCATCGGCGAGCCCGCTGACGGTGAAGTTTTCCCCGAAGTGGCCCGGTCGCAGGTCGTCGCGACCCAGGTAGGTCTTCCAGTAGTCATACGACTCGGTCTGATACACCATGACGGCGCGTTGTTCGCCACCATGCCCGGCGAGATCGCCCTGGCCGTCACCGTCGATATTGAGGCGGCGCACCAGCACCGCTCCGTCCACCGGGGTTTTCCAGATGCCGGTGTGAACAGTCTTGCCCCGCCATTCGACGTCCTTGGGCATGCCGACATTGACCGAGACAAGCCTGCCCACCTGTGCCTCCGCATGATGTCGTACCGGTCGACGCCGCTCGCCTCTCGGCCTCGCCCACGAAACTGGGATGGACATCCCAGAATAAACACACTGCCATGCGTCGGTCAATGCCGCGGGCGCGTAGCGTCGGGCAGCGCAAGGACTAGTGCAAATCTCCCCTACGAGGCATACTGGGATGCATATCCCAGAACTGCCGTCGGGACGCAGGATCCTTTGTCGACGCACCCGGGCGGCGGCCGATCACCTGCAACCGCATATCAATCGCACATCGGCTCAGGAGGAACCGCTCATGCCGGCTGTTCACCATCGCTACGCGACAATCGACGGACATCGGCTGTTCTTCCGCGAAGCAGGCGACCCTAATGCGCCCGCGGTCGTCTTACTACACGGCTTTCCAACCAGCTCGTATATGTTCCGGGACTTGGTTCCGGCCCTCGCTGACCGCTACCACGTGATCGCACCGGATCACTTGGGCTTCGGCCTATCCGACGCGCCACCGGTCGAGGAGTTCGACTACACATTCGACGCACTGAGCGCCTTGACAGCGGGCTTGCTGCGCACACTGCGGACCGACAGGTACGCGATCTACGCGCAGGACTACGGGGCCCCCATCGGATGGCGGCTGGCGCTTCGTGATCCCGCCGCGATCACGGCAATCGTCAGCCAAAACGGCAACGGCTACGACGCCGGCTTCGTGGAGAGCTTCTGGAAGATCGTGGCGGCCTACCAAACTGAGCAGACAGCCGAGACAGAGGCCGCGGTACGGCAGTTTCTCACCCTGGATGCCACCCGCTGGCAATACGTCACCGGTGTAGCCGATGAAACCCTGGTCAACCCCGAATCCTGGTATCACGATTACGCGCTGATCTCTCGGCCCGGCAATGACAAGGTGCAACTCAAACTGTTGCTCGACTACGCCACCAATTCACCGCTGTATCCCCGTCTGCACGAATACTTCCGCGCCAGCAAAGTGCCGTTGCTTGCGGTCTGGGGTCGCGGCGACGAAATATTCGGTCCGGCCGGTGCGCAAGCCTTCGCCGAGGACCTACCCGATGCCGAGATCCATCTGCTCGACGGCGGGCATTTTCTGCTGGAGTCCGCACTGGACGAGGTCACGGACCTGATCCGCACCTTCCTCGCCAAAGTGCACCCCGCCGCCTGACGACAGCCAACGCAAACATATGGGTTGAATATCCCATAATTGGTGTTGCTGATGGGTAACCTGAGGCAATGGTTAATGCCGACCTACTGGACGACCAACGGTTGACCGCCAAGGGGCGTGCCACCCGCGATCGGATCTTGAAGGCGGCCGCCGAGCTGATCCTCACTCAGGGCCTTTCGGCGTTGAGCACGGACAATCTGCGCAAAGCCGCATCGGTGAGCGGCTCGCAGCTTGCCCACTATTTCAGCGACAAGCAAGCGCTGATCCGCGCGGTCATCATCCGCCAGATGAACGTGGTGCTGGACTTTCACCGCCAACCGAAGCTTCGTGCGCTGGACACGTTCGACGACTTCGAGCGGTGGGCCGATCTGAATATTCGCTGCCTGCGACGCATCGGCTACTCGGGCACGCCCACCTACCATGCCCTCGCAGGGCAGCTGGCGAAGTCCGACGCTGCAACACGTGAAACGCTGGCGGCTGGCTGCTGGCAATGGATCAAGCTACTCGAGCAGGCCATCCAGCGGATGAAAGACCACGGCGTCCTCATCGCAGATGCCGACCCGCGACAGCTGGCCTTGGTCATCGTCAGCGCTCACCAGGGTGGCGGCACCTTGGCCTTCACATATCGCGAGGACTGGCCACACGCCGACGCTGTGCGATTCGCAGTGAACTACTTGCGCATGTTCGCCACCGACCCCGCCGAGCGGGTCCCGCGTCCACCTCCGCGGCCCCGCGGACGGCGCACCCGCCGTTGAGCAGGACGACAGCGTGTCTGGCGACAGTACAGCGCGGTTTACCCGCAAGGGACTCGCAACCCGAGCGCGCATCCTTGACGTCGCCGCCCGGCTCATGTTCGAGCGCGGCGTTGCCGGGACCAGCATCGACCAGGTGCGCAATGCGGCAGGTGTCAGTGGATCGCAGATCTCGCACTATTTCCACGACAAACGTGAACTGACCCGCCAGGTCGTCGCCGCACGCCGCAACGACGTCAAGGTGTTCCACACTCAGCCGCAGCTGGGCGCCCTCGACAGCCTCGAGGCGCTGCAAGCCTGGGCCGACGCCTGTATGGCCGACGTGGACGCCGTCTACCGCAGGGGTGGATGCGTCTACGGCTCCCTGGCCGGTGAGTTGATCGAAGCCGACGCCGAAATCCACGACGACCTCGCGGCCGGCTATGAGCAATGGCTTGAGCTGTTTCGCGCCGGGCTCACGGCGATGCGCCGACGTGGCGATCTGCGCGCTGACGCCGACCCGCGACATCTCGCGGTGTCGCTGGTCGTCGCGCACCAGGGCGGCGCAATGATCACGTACGCCACCGGCGACTCCGAACCGCTGCGCGCAGCGCTCACCGCCGCTGTTGACTACGTGGGCTCCTTCGCGCCGGCTCCGCAACCGCGCAGATCGCGATCCATGCCGCGTCGGCGCAAACGTAAGTCCTGACCAAGGCCAAAACCTCCCCGGGACAACTTTGGGTCACCTGGCCCATAATAATGGGCGATGCATCCCAGTACCGGGTCTTGAGGTGGAAACTATGTCCGAGACTGACCCGGTTCGCACGTCGCTCGCACGCCGTATCGACCCTCTGCGACGAGCCGCGGGGAATTCACGGGTTCGACGGTGTCGGTTTCAGCCGCGGCCCGGTATGTCGCTACCAAGACGGCGCCGCTGATGCTGTTGGCCCACCAGGAGGCGTTCACCTCCGGAGATCTCATCGGCTACGCCGACGTGACTGGGTACGTGGAAAACAAACGTTTTTCATTAGCGGCCAGCGCCACGAGGGACGGGCTGAGCTCGCCAGCCTCAGCGCGGCCATCGACGCCACCCGGTTCCGCACCCGGCGGTCAACCCACGCCCTCACGGCCGACCCCGGCGTAGAACCGCAGCGCCAAATGGTCGCTGCGTAAACAGAATTGCAGAAGGAAGGACCGAACAATGGGTTTGGCATGGCAGCAAGGCCCACTGGCCACCGGGTCGGTCGGGCACTTCCTCACACCGCAGCCGTTGCCGCAACGACTGCTCTTCGCCGAGCCGTTGCGCCGCCGGATGCGCGTACGGTTCGCTGAAGAATGGATTGCCGACAGCGAGGACGTGGTGCTGCTGCACGAGCCAGGCCGCTATCCAGTGGCCTACTTTCCGCGCCGTGACATCCGTCCCGGCATCCTGATGGCCGAGGATCGGGCCACGCAGCACCGCGAACTCGGGAAGGTGCGCTGGTTCTCCGTGCAGGCCGGGGAGCAGTCATCCACGACGACGCCCGGCGTTTCTGTGCCGGTGCCCAGGTACACCCGGACGCGTACGCCGACCGTCACCTGCGTGGCACCGCTTTCCTCGCTGGTCATAGGAAAATGAGAACACGTCCAGCCCAGGTCGATGACGTCAGACACGGTTCCCTCTCCCCGGACATGGCGGGGTTCCCGAAAACGCTTTTAGGACAGTTCGGCTCATCGTCGAGGCGTCACAGCACGTACACGGTCTTTGCCTCCGGCCCACAGCGTGTTCCGTCAACCCGGTAACTCACTCGCTGGCCCACCTCGAATCGTCGATGTTCTTCGGCGATCTGGGAGATATGAACGAAAACGTCGGGTCCGTCGTCGTCCGGCGTGATGAACCCGAAACCCAGCTCACGGTTGAACCACAGCAGGACGCCGTACTTAACCGCACCTAAGGGCCTCGAAATCGATTCGACGTCAGAGTTGTTGCGGACAGACATCGACCGCTGTCGATACGGATCGGTATCGGTGACGTCGCGGGCGCTAGGCACGACCGTCCTTTCTTCAATGGTTCGGACAGGTAAGCTAAGACGCCGGCGGCGTCACAAACAAGAAACGTAAGGCGACGCAGTAGCCGCAGGATTACAGGGTTGTGTTCTTTACGTTTCACCGCATCTGCGGGGCCTTGTCGGCGTTCTTCCCGCCCCTGCCGCGTTCGTTGTTCAGAGGCGTCCTAGCTAGGACGAGGCGCGTTGGGCGACACGCTGACGGCCCAACCGGTGAGTTGTCGTTGCGGGGTGCGAAGATCGCGGTGTCACGGCGGTCGGGACACGGGCGGCAGCGCTGGTCGCCATGGGCTTCGCCGGGTGGCAGCATGGATGGCCGGCAACCGTCGAGATGGGGTGAAGAGGTGAGCTTCCCAGATGATCTGACGATCACGTTGACCGGGGTTACTCGCTCACAGCTCATGCACTGGCGCAAGACGGAACTCTTGGTACCAGAGGTTCAGGCGCCTGGCATGCCGGCCCGTGGACATACGAGGTCTCTGAACGGCTGCGCGAGCACCTCAATAACCTGACCAGTGATGCGCGCCGCCACCACCAGTTGGCATGCGACCGCCACGACTGGGCGCTGCTGAAGCAGTGGGAGCAGTATGAGCGGCAGCTGCGAGCATACGGGGATGAACTGTCCGCCCCCGCGACGAAGCCGCCCGCGAGCAGTGGCGCTGGGAGTGCGAGCAGTGGGATTCCCGGCAGGGTTACGTGTACGCGCGCCACAGTCTGTGGTGTAACGTGCTGCGGCGCGCGCGGGGCGGTGATTTGGTGCCTGAATGGCGCAACCACCTGAAGACCTACCTCGACGCGGTGGCACCGCACCGTAGAAACATAGATGACGTCGACGACGGCACATCTAG
>DASPOT010000383.1:0-6243 GCA_035625875.1 Mycobacterium sp.
GCGGCGTCGCGGGCAGCCTCTGCGCCGGCGATCAGGGCGCGCGTGGCGGCAGCTTCGGCACGTGCGGCGTCGAGCTGGCTTCGCAGGTCCTCGATCTGGGTGCGCAGGGCTGCCGTGGCTTGACGTTCACGCTCGGCGGCCTCATGGGCCGCCTCTGCCGCGGTGGCCTGATCGCGCGCCGCCAGCACCTCGTCACGTGCGGCTTGCACCTGCTGCTCACGTTCGATATCGGCCCGCCTGGCCTGCGCCTGGGCTGCCTGCACCTGTTGCTCGGCGGCCTGGATCGCGGCGGAGGCCTCCGCGCGCACCGAGGCCAGCTGTTGTTCTGATTCCGTTCGGGCGCGGTCTTTTTCGGCGATGGCGGCTTCGGCGACCGCGTCGGCCTCGGCCCGCTCGGTTTCGGCCGCCGCAGCGCGCAGCTCCGCTTCGCGCCGTGCGCGATCTGCTGCCGATGTGCGCCGCTCAGCCTCGCTAACCTGCGCCAGGGCCTCCCGGCGCGCGTCCTCGACCTCGGCGCCGGCGGCTTCCAGGTCGCCAGCCGTGCTTGGGCGGGTACAAACTAGTGCATGAGTGTGTGCGAGCACCGCGCCGTCGTGCAAACCGCAGCGCCCCTGCCCCCGGCGTGGTCCCTGCGCCGGGCCCACGCGTCGACGTCACCGCGGCTGGCGTGATGGTGCCTGAGCCCGGGTCGCGCCGCCAACTGAACGGCCTCTCGGACGTACGGGCGTTCTTTCACACCAACGAAGTACCGCTGTACTTCATCTCGCCGACCCCGTTCAACCTGCTAGGCATCGACCGCTGGGTACGGAACTTTCTTTACCTGACCTACTTTGACTCTTTCGAGGGCGAGCATCCGCGCGTGTTCGTGCCCCGGCGGCGCGATCGCATTGATTTCGGGTCCATGGGGGATGTGTGCAACCACCTCCTGCGTGATCCCGAGATACTCGAGTTCATCGCGGACCGAGGGCCCGGTGGCAAGGCCTGCTTTGTGATGCTTGACGAGGAGACCCAGGCCCTCGCGCATCAGGCGGGGCTCGAGGTCATGCACCCCCCGGCGGAGCTGCGGCGTCGCCTGGGCTCCAAGATCGTCATGACGCGCCTGGCCGACGAGGCGGGCGTGCCGAGCGTGCCTCACGTGATGGGGCGGGTCGGCTCCTACGACGAGCTGCTGGCGCTCGCGCAAAGCGCCGAGCTGGGAGATGACCTCGTCGTCGAGGCCGCTTATGGCGACGCCGGCAGCGCGACGTTCTTTGTGCGCGGTCAGGGCGACTGGGACCAACACGCGGGTGACCTGGCCGGACAGCAAGAACTCAAAGCGATGAAGCGTATCCGCAATGTCGAGGTGTGCCTCGAGGGCACCGTGACCCGCCACGGCACCGTGATCGGCCCGGCGATGACCAGTCTCGTCGGTTACCCGGAGTTGACTCCCGGGAAGGGCAGCTGGTGCGGCAATGACATCTGGCGCGAGGTGCTGCCGTCCGGACAGACGCACGCCGCGCGAGAGATGGTGCGAAAGCTGGGCGACATCCTGAGCCGCGAGGGGTACCGCGGCTACTTCGAGGTGGACCTGTTGCACGACCTGGACTCCGACGAGCTCTACCTCGGCGAGGTGAACCCGCGCCTGAGCGGCGCAAGCCCGATGACGAACTTGACCACCGAGGCCTACGCCGACATGCCGCTGTTCCTCTTTCACCTGCTCGAGTACATGGACGTGGACTACGAGCTCGACATCGACGAGATCAACTCGCGCTGGGAGCGCGGCTACGGCGAAGACGAGGTCTGGGGGCAGCTGATAATCACGGAGACCTCGCCGGATGTCGAGCTCTTCACCGCAACCCCACGCACAGGTGTGTGGCACCTCGACGACGACGGGCGCATCTCCTTCGCGCGCCAGGGCAACGACTGGGCCACGCTGCTCGACGAGTCCGAGGCCTTCTACATGCGTGTCGCGGCGCCCGGCGACTTACGCGCCGAGGGCGCCCAACTCGGCGTGCTCGTCACCCGCGGGCACCTGCAGACCAACGACTACCAGCTCACCGAGCGCTGCCGGCGCTGGGTCAAAGGCATCAAGGCGCAGTTCGCCTCAACACCCCTGGCGCCGGCCACGCCGATCGTCTCGCGGCTCGTCGCACGAGCGTGAGCAGTGGCCGCACGAACTGCTCGACAAACCATCGAACACGAGCCCCTGATCCAGGCGTTCCTGCGCCCACCGCTGCGCCATACCCGCTACCGCGAAGGGCATGGGACGCTGTACACCGCCGTCTACCGCCCCGCCGACGGCGTCGTCGACTATTGCCGGGCGGGTAGTGGCTGGCGCCAGTCGTTCGATGACTTCCGAGCCGGCGCGCATACGGTGACGCTGCCGCTGGAATCACGCACCGCGCCTGAGGGGCGCCTGCGCAGCAGGTCCTCACCGAGCCGCGCCCTGATAGCCGGGACGTCCGAGGCCACGACCGTCACCAGGCAGCCCCGTTAGGGGTCTTTGATCGCGTGAATAATGTTGTAAAGGCCATCGCCGCCATTGGAGTCAACGCGCTCCTCGGCAAGCGCGCCACGAGCACGGTATTCCACACGCCAGGAACAGATATGCAAGAGGAGCAGTACATCGCGGAGTGGACCGCCATGCTTGCTACCCGCATCGAATCGATGCGCTAGGAGTCAATCTCGAGCGCGACGGTTTGGGAGTGTGCGACGAAGGGAGTGTCAAGGTGTCCAACGAGCAATCGCGTGCGGAAATTTCGATTGGCCCGTCATCGCCGCAAGCCGCACCTGTGCTTCTCTATGACGGTGTCTGCGGCTTCTGTAACCGTGCGGTCCAGACCATTGTTCGGTTCGACCGGCGCGACACACTCCGGTTCGCCGCACTGGACAGCGATTTCGCCCGAGCGATTATCCAACGCCACCCGTCAGCGCGGGCTGTCGACTCAATGGTCTTCGTCGACAACCCAGGACAACTCGACGAGCGCGTCAGCGTTCGATCGGCGGCGGGGCTGCGCGTGGCGCAGTATCTCGGCGGCCCCTGGAAGCTGCTGCTACTGGCTCGCGTGATCCCGGTCCGGCTGCGCGACTGGCTCTACGACCGGTTCGCCAGCATTCGGTACCGCGTCTTCGGGAAGTACGACACCTGCCCGCTGCCGGCCGAGGACATGCGTCCTCGTTTCCTAGACAGCTAACCGAGCGCCCTCCCTCGAATAGTCGCCGATGAACAAGGAACGTCGGTGACATGTGTAGCGCGCTGCCCCGTCCGACTCACATACGAAGCATGTCACCGACCTAACGACATGCGGCTAAAGCGCATCAACAGCTCTTCTTACATATAAGCGGTCAACGTTCCCCGTTCGGCCACCTCCCGGAAGACCCGCAGCGCCGTCAACGACGCATCCGTGAAGGCCATGACTTCCACGCATAGCAGGTATGAGTGATTAGCGCTGCCGGAATGACGGTGAACTGTCTAGCGTGAGCATCCGCGCGTGATCAGCGGGCCTCCAATGCCTCGGCCCGTGTCGAGGCCACGCTGCTGTAGTGGCGCTGTAGATAGTTGATGAGCTCGGCTTCATCGCCTGCGTGGCACCGGAATCCGATGTACCCGTCGGGCCGTATCAGGTAAAGGCTTGGAGTGCTAGCGCCGTAGGAGACATGGGTGCGCTGCTTCGGGTCGTTCAGCACGATGAGGTCGTCATCGGCACTGGTGGTGTTGTCGCTGGTAATAACGGTGGGACGCACCAGCCCGTCGGTTGCGGCACGCACCCTCTGCCCGATGGCGGTCAAGGTATTTGTCTCGGCTGGGCGCCGGCGTCCCTGGAAGATCAGCAGGTGGAAGTCGGGTGTGCGGAATTGGGCGAACAGCGAAGTCGGCTGACCGGAGGAGTCCACCAGTTGACCGTCCGGGGCACGATCACCTGCCTTGGGGCCCTTATGGTGACTGCCGGTGTCCTCCGACAAAGAAGAGCTGCGGTAGTTCACGTCGAGTTGCGAACCCCGTTTCAGGACGAAGTCACCGACCACATCGAGAATCGCGGGAACCCGCAGCAGCGGAAAGACAACGCGGTCCATCAAGATGTCGGCAAGCGGAGAGCCGGAGACACGCAACCGGTGGTTGACGTCGGTTTGCTGCAACACCTTGCGCCCGACGGGCAGGCGCTCGGCTTCGTAGCTGTCCAGCAGTGTCTCGGGCGCTCCGTTGATGACCAGCGCCAGTTTCCAGGCGAGATTGTAGGCGTCCTGTATCCCGGTGTTCATACCCTGTCCGCCGATCGGGCTGTGAACGTGGGCGGCATCGCCGGCGACGAAGGCGTGCCCTTTCCGGTAGTGGTCCACGATGCGATGGTGCACGACAAAATTGGAGAGCCACACTGGCTGAGTGACCTTGGTGGTGGTGTCGGCTGCGCGTTCGACCAGCAGGCGTTGAAACAATTCCACCGAGGCCCGCGGGATATTTCCGTCGGCATCGGGAAAGATCTGCGCGGCGATCCGCCACAACCCCGGTTCCCGGAACGGGATGGCGGCCATCAGCCCTTGGTCATTGAGCCACAAGGTCATCAGGCCTTCGGGTAGGTCACCGTCGAGATAGACGTCGGCCTGAACGAATTGGTCGGGATAATCCTTGCCGTTGAAGGCCAGCTGCAGCAGGGTGCGCACGGCGCTGTGGACACCATCGCAACCGACCAGCCATTTGGCGTGCACCTGTTCGACGTTGCCTGAGGCAAGGTCCGCGATGTCTGCGACGATGCCGCCGCGATTTTCGTCGAGACTGCGCAGCTCCCGCTGCAGTTCCACCTGGCCGCCGAGCTCGGCGAGCTTGTCCCGCAGGGCCTTTTCCACCACGGCCTGATTGGCGAACACCATCCCGTGGTACGGCTGATCCGATAGTTCACCTGGATCTGTAGCGATGTTGGGCTGGATGCGGCCGACCTCGGTTCCAGCCCGCAAGATGCGAAAACCCTTCGCCCGATAGCTTTCGGCGACGATCTTGTCCGCAACCCCGAGACTGTCGAGGACTTCCACGGCTCGTGGCTGCACACCATTTGCTCGCGAAGTCGACGGAAACGCAGCGTACTTGTCGATGATGCGGCAGGCGATGTCGCGGCGGCGAAGCTCACAGGCCAGCATCAGTCCGACGGGACCGGCGCCGACAACCAACACGTCGGTTTGGTTCACGATGACCACCTCATAAGATACTGACCGTTTCTTATAGCCAACGATACATCGTCGCCGTAAGATACGCAACGTGTCTAAAGGGAAAAGTTGCTCATCAGCCGACGTCGTTGTCCGGCGCCGCGACGACGTCCTGATGTCAGCGATCCGTGAGGCAACCAGAGCCGAGCTCGCCGAACATGGCTATCCCGGCGTGACCTTCGAAGGTGTCGCCCGGCGAGCAAAGACGAGCAAACCCGTGCTCTACCGGCGGTACCGGTCGCGCGCCCACATGGTCGTCGACGCTCTCCTCCCCCTGCCATCCCAACCCGTTCCGGCAAGCGTGACGCCATCGTTGCGCGAAGACCTGTTGACACTGCTCGACGCCATGATGGACAGATTTCACCGCATCGGTATCGACACCTACCGCAGCCTCATCGCCGACGCGGATGACGAGCTGCTCGACACCATCACCGCCCAGTTGGCCAAGTTGGCGGACCAAACCATCTATCGCGCGTTGTCCGATGCACGCGACCGCGGCGAGATCGGTGCCGCCAACATCCCCGACCGCGCCGCGACCACCATTGTCGCGCTGGTACGAAACGAAGTGTTCTTCACGCGAAACCCCGTCGACCAAAAGACCCTGACCGACATGCTCGACAACGTATATTTGCCGCTGATCGACGCGGTCTCCCACCGCTCAAACATCGCAGACCAATCCTAGTGGCTACAGATCACACGTGAAATCGGCTGTGGTGTACCATCAATCGGCAGTCGGCACACTGGACGGTCACGATCTCATCTACGTTTACACCCAGGGCGCGCTCATGGGTGCACCCGAAGGCACGCCCTTCCCCGCCGACGAGCGCCAGCCCGGACAGACCGTTGCGGACCTGATCGCGGTACGCACGCGGGCATCCGCGGCGGGGGCATGGGGTCGATCTCGACTGGGGCCAACACCGACCGGGTCACCAGGACTCCTGACATAAGGCGCGAGCCGCCGAGTCGGTTCATGCGCTGACCTCCGGGTTTCGGCGCGGATTCCGCCGAGGCTCGCGTGCGACGCTCAATAATAAGTGCAAAGATGGTCCAGCACCGAGGTCGACGAAA
>DASPOT010000384.1:0-22809 GCA_035625875.1 Mycobacterium sp.
CAGCGCTCCGAACGCCGCGACCTTGGTGGCCGCCGCCATGAAGCCGGTGATCGGGGTGGGCGCGCCCTGGTAGACGTCGGGAATCCAAGAGTGGAACGGGACCGCGCCGACCTTGAACAGCAGGCCGACCGAGAGCAGTGCGACGCCGACCAACGCCATCGAGTTGTCGCTGCGCGTTGCCAGCGCGTCGCGGATGCCGGGCAGGGTCAGTGTGCCGGTCGCGCCGTAGAGCAACGCCACACCGTAGAGGAAGAACGCCGACGAGAACGCGCCCAGCAGGAAGTACTTCAGCGCCGCCTCCTGTGACAGCAGCCGGCGGTGACGAGCCAGCCCGCACAATAGGTACAGCGGCAGCGACAGAACTTCCAGCGCGACGAACATCGTCAACAGGTCGTTGGCGGCCGGGAACACCAGCATTCCGCCCACGGCCAGCATCGTCAGCGGAAAGACCTCCGTCTGGGCCACCCCCGCCCGGACGGCCTGCCGCTCGGCCGCGCTGTCGGGAACCGCTGATGCCTGTGGGGTGAAGGAATCCAAACCGGGGAAGCGCACAACGGTTTGGTGGCCGGCATCCGCGCCACCGGATCCGGCATCGACGGTCGCGGTCGCAGCGCCCGGGCCGTGCGCGCCGATGCGCTGTTCGGCGAGGAAGAGGACCGCCATCATCGCGACCAGCAGCACGGTGCCTTGCAGAAACAGCGTCACTCGATCCACGGCCATCGCCCCGAGCACCGCAAAGCGACCCGGCCCGCGAACGTTGTTGCCTAGCACGACGACCGCGACGAACGCGGCGACCAGCCCGCCGAGGGCCAGAGTCACCTGTGCCGGGTAGCGGAATCGTCTCGGCAGGAGCGCTTCCAGCAGAACCCCGGCCACCGCGACCCCGAAGACGATAAGCGTCGGGCTGAGCAATCCGTATTCGACGCTGGGTGTAGGCATGCTCATCGGTGCGGTCCTTTGACTGACACTGCCACGCTCGGCGCGGGGTCGTGTTGGCCGATCGTGGTCAAGGTGTGGCTCACCGCGGGGTTGATGAGGTCTAGCACCGGTTTCGGATAGACCCCGAGAACAACCAGTAACGCGATCAGCGGTGCGACGACGACGACTTCACGCGGAACCAGGTCACGGATCCTTTCGTTGCCCTCCGCGACGGGTCCGGTCATCACCCGCTGGTAGAGCCACAACATGTAGATCGCCGAGAGCACCAGGGCGGTGACACCGAACGCCGCGACCAGCCAGTAGCGACTGAAAGTGCCCAACAGCACCAGGAACTCGCTGATGAACGGGGCCAAACCGGGCAGCGACAATGTGGCCAAGGCCGCCACCAGGAACGTCCCGGCCAGCACCGGGGCCACCTTCTGCACACCGCCGTAGTCGGCGATCGACCGGGTGCGGCGGCGGGCGATCAGGAATCCCGCGATCAAGAACACCGCCGCGGTGGACAGGCCATGGTTGACCATGTACAGCGTCGACCCGCTCTGGCCTTGGCTGGTCATCACGAAGATGCCCAAGATGATGAACCCGAAGTGGGAGATCGAGGTGTATGCGATCACGCGCATTATGTCGGTCTGGCCGATTGCCACGATCGCGCCGTAGACCACGCCGATGACCGCCAACACGACAATCAGCGGCCGGAAATACGTTGACGCGTCGGGGAACAACCGCAGGCAGTAGCGCAGCATCCCGAAGGTTCCGACCTTGTCCATCACCGCCATCATCAGCACCGCGGTTGCTGGTGGGGCCTCGACCGCTGCGTCGGGCAGCCAGCGGTGGAACGGCCACAGCGGCGCCTTGATCGCGAACGCGAACATGAAGCCTAAGAACAACGCCTTGAGCACCGCAGGGTCCACGCCCAGGCGGCCGGACGACGCCGCGGCCGCGATTTCGCGAAAGTCGAACGTGCCGGTGCCGTGCTGCCCGGTCACCACATACAGCCCGATCACCGCGGCCAGCATGATCAAACCGCCGAAGAGGTTGTACAGCAAGAACTTCACCGCCGCGCGCGACCGTCCGCGACCCTGGCCGAAGCCGCCGATGAGGAAGTACATCGGGATCAGCATGGCCTCGAAGAACACGTAGAACAGCAACACGTCCAGCGAGACCAGCGAGATCAACACCATCGACTCGACGGTCAGCGTCAGCGCGACGTAGGCATGGACGCCGCGGGTGCGTTGGCCGCCGTCGTTCCAGCCGGCCAACATCAGCAGCGGCACCAGCACCGCGGTGAGCAGCACCAGCACCACCGCGATACCGTCCACCCCGAGGGTATAGCCGGCACCGAACGCCGGTATCCAGGAATGAGATTCGACGAACTGGTAAGAAGGCCCGGTGGCAGTGTTATCAAACCCGGCGGTGACCACAATCGACACCGCCAGCACTCCGAGGCTCACCGCCAGCCCGGTCCACTTGGCGAGCTGCCGCTGCGCGACGGGCAGTACGATGACCAGCACGGCACCGGCCAGCGGGATCAACCAGAGAATGCTCAGCCACGGCACGGTGGTCACCACAGTTGCACCGCCAGAATCGCCGCGGCGACCAGCACCGCGCCCACGAGCATCGACAGCGCGTACGTGCGGACGAAGCCGGTCTCCAATCCTCGCAGGCGATCCGATGTCCGGCTCACCAGCGCCGCCAGCGCGTTGACCGAGCCGTCCACGCCCGCGTTGTCGATCTCGACCAGCTCACGGGTCAGTTGCGCTCCAGGACGCATGAACACCTCCTCGTTGAAGGCATCGCCGTAGAGGTCTTGGCGGGCGGCCACCGTCAGCGCCGACACGTTGGCGGGGGCGACCTCGGGCACGGGCGTCTCCGCGTACATCCGGTAGGCCACCCCGATGCCGACGGCGACGACGACCAACGTCATGGTGGTGCTGACCCAGACCGGGGTGGCGTGGGTGGCTTCGTGAATTCCGACGACCGGCTCGAGCCAGTGCTGCAAGGTGCCGCCGATCGCCAGCAGGCCGCCGGAGAAGACAGAGCCGACGGCGAGCAGGATCATCGGCCATGTCATCACGCGCGGCGCCTCGTGCGGATGCGCGTCTGCCGCCCAACGCTTTTCGCCGAAGAACGTCATCAGCATCACCCGGGTCATGTAGAACGCGGTGATGCCGGCGCCCAGCATCGCGGCACCACCCAGGATTGGGCCTCGGATCGCTCCGGCGTCCAGCGCGGCCTCGACGATGGCGTCCTTGGAGAAGAAGCCGGCGAACGGCGGCACCCCGATGATCGCCAGATATGCCAGCCCGAAGGTCGCGAACGTGACTGGCAGCGCGGTACGTAGCCCGCCATAGCGGCGCATATCCTGCTCGTCGTTCATCGCGTGGATCACCGCGCCGGACCCCAGGAACAGGCCCGCCTTGAAGAAGCCGTGGGTGAGCAGGTGCAGGATCGCGAACGCGTAACCGGCCGGGCCCAACCCGGCGGCCAGCACCATGTAGCCGATCTGGCTGATCGTCGACGCCGCCAGCGCCCGCTTGATGTCATCCTTCGCGCAGCCGACGATCGCGCCGAACAGCAATGTCACCGCGCCGACAACCACCACGGCCAGTCGAGCGTCGGGGGAGAGGTTGTACAGCGGATTGGACCGCACGATCAGGTAGACGCCCGCGGTCACCATGGTGGCGGCGTGGATCAGCGCGGATACCGGGGTGGGGCCCTCCATCGCGTCAAACAACCAGGCCTGCACCGGCACCTGCGCGGACTTGGCACAGGCACCCAACAGCATCAGCAACCCGATCGCGGTCAACACACCTCGTCCGGCGGACGGTGCGCCGGCGAACACACCGGCGAACGAGAGGGTGCCGAACGTGGCGAACATCAGGAACATGGCCAGCGAAAGACCAGCATCCCCAACCCGGTTCATCACGAACGCCTTCTTGGCGGCCGTGGCCGCCGACGGCCGCTGGTACCAGAAGCCGATCAGCAGATACGACGCCAGGCCGACGCCCTCCCAGCCGACATACAGCCCCAGATAGTTGTCGGCGACCACCAGCAGCAGCATCGCCGCCAGAAACAGGTTGAGGTAGGCGAAAAACCGGCGACGGTCCGGGTCGTTGGCCATGTAGCCGATCGAGTAGATGTGGATCAGCGATCCGACCCCGGTGATCAACAGCACGAAGCACATGGACAACTGGTCGATCTGCAGCCCGAAATCGACCTGCAGCCTGCCGACCGGCACCCAGCTGAACAGGTTCTGGTGGATGACACGGTCATCGGCGGGCCGGCCGAGCATGTCCGCGAGCAGTACGACGCCGACGGCGAACGACGCCACTGCGGCGGCACAGCCCAGCAGATGCCCCCACCGGTCGGTGCGCCGGCCGCCGAACAGCAAGATCGCGGCACCCGCTGCCGGCAGCGCCACGAGCAGCCAGGTGAAGTGTGTCATCGTGGCGCGGTCAGCCTTTCAGGAGATTCGCGTCGTCGACCGACGCCGATTTGCGGGCGCGGAAAATCGTCATGATGATCGCCAGGCCGATGACGACTTCGCAGGCGGCCACCACCATCGTGAAGAACGCGACCATCTGCCCGTCCAGATGGCCGTGCATCCGCGCGAAGGTGACGAACGCCAGGTTGACGGCATTGAGCATCAGCTCGACGCACATGAACATGACGATCGCGTTGCGCCGCAACAGCACACCGGCCGCACCGATGGTGAACAGCAACGCCGAAAGATACAGGTAGTTCTCCGGGTTCATGACGTTCCGTCCTGATCTGAACCATTCGCCCCGACCGTGCGTTGCTGCAGAACCTGCGGCACCGACAGTTTCGAGTAGGAGCCGTCGGGGAGGCGCGCGGCCACGTCCACCGCGTTGTGGCGTGCGTAGACGCCCGGGCCGGGCAGCGGTGTGGGGTATCCGCCGGGGCGGAAACGTTCGACCGACAGCTCCCGTTGAGTCTTGCGGCGCTCGAACCGCTCCCGGTGCGTCAGCACCATCGCGCCGACGACCGCGGTGATCAGCAGCGCGCTGGTCAGCTCGAACGCCCACAGGTAGCGGGAAAAGATCAGCGTCGCTAACCCCTGGACATTGCCGCCCGCATTGGCGGCCGTCAGCCCGGCGAATCCCGCGGTCGTCACACTGCCGATGCCGGCGACCAACAGAACGCCGAACCCGACACCGGCCACCACCGCGGCGACCCGCTGTCCGCGTATCGTCTCCACGAGCGACTCCGCGGAATCCACGCCGATCAGCATCAGCACGAACAAAAACAGCATCATCACCGCGCCGGTGTAGACCACGACCTGCACCACGCCCAAAAACAGCGCGTCCTGGACCATGTAAAACACCGCCAGGATGATCATCGTCATCGCCAGAAACATCGCCGAGTACACCGCGTTGGCGGCCATCACCACTCCGAGCGCGCCGATCAGCGCCAGCGCACCCAGGACCCAGAACATGACCGCCTCACCGGTGGAGGTCCGGGTGAGCGCCTCGGCGGCCAGTAGCGTGGTCACTGGGCATCACCCACACTCTGCTTGTCGCGCAACCCATCCACGGTCACGTTGCCGCGGTAGTAGTCGGCATCGGTGGCGCCCGGCGCCCTTGGGTGCGGCGGTGGCAGCATCCCGGGCTGCAGCGGGGCCAACAGCCGGTCCTTCTCGTAGATCAGGTCGGCCCGGTTGTCGTCGGCGATTTCGTAGTCGTTGGTCATCGTCAGCGCCCGGGTCGGGCAGGCTTCGACGCACAAACCGCAACCGATGCACCGCAGATAGTTGATCTGGTACACCCGGCCGTAGCGTTCCCCCGGCGAATACCGCTGCTCCTCAGTGTTGTCCGCGCCCTCGACGTAAATCGCATCGGCCGGGCAGGCCCACGCGCACAACTCGCACCCAATGCACTTCTCCAAGCCGTCGGGGTAGCGGTTGAGCTGATGGCGGCCGTGATAGCGCCGCGCCACCGGGCCGGGTTTCTCCGGATAGCACTCGGTGACCGGACGTTTGAACATCGTCGTAAGAGTGACGCCGAACCCGGCAATGGCGTCGAAGAACCTAGCCCGGCGACGATGCGGGCCGGAAACGGCCCGAGAAGAAGCCGGGCGATTAGACTTAGCCATCTGCATCCTCCTGGGTCACCCCAACTGGCGGCTGCGATGGGACCGGGGCCTGGCCCGGCAGCGGCGGCGTCGGGAACCCCGCTTCAGCGACCGCACTCTCGCCCGGCCACTCCCGAAGCGCCCATGGAAACCGGCGAGTATTGGAGGCGGCGAACGGGCTTCGGATATACAGCAGCAGCGCAGCAGTGCCGACAACACCGCTGATCACCAGCGCGGCCGTCCAGTGCTGGTAACCCTGGTTGCGCAAGGTGCGGATGACGGCCGCGATCAGCACCCACACCACCGACGCCGGAATGAGGACCTTCCAGCCCAGAGCCATGAACTGGTCGTAGCGCAGCCGCGGCAGCGTGCCCCGCAACCAGATGTAGACGAACAGGAAGCCCCACACCTTGGCGGTGAACCAAAGCACCGGCCACCAGCCGCTGTTGGCGCCGGCCCACATGTTCAGCGGCCACGGCGCATGCCAGCCGCCGAAGAACAAGGTCGCCGCCAGCGCGGACACGGTGGTCATGTTGATGTACTCGGCCAGAAAGAACATCGCGAACTTCAGCGACGAGTACTCGGTGTGAAAGCCGGCAACCAATTCGCTCTCGGCTTCCGGCAGATCGAAGGGGGCCCGGTTGGTTTCGCCGACCATCGAGACGAGGTAGACCAAAAATGACGGCAGCAGCAGGAACACATACCACACGCGGTCTTGGGCGGCCACAATCCGTGATGTCGACATCGTTCCGGCGTAGAGAAACACCGCCGCGAACGCTAACCCCATCGCGACCTCATAGGAGATCACCTGGGCAGTGGACCGCACGCCGCCCAGGAGCGGGTAGGTGGACCCCGACGACCATCCGGCCAGCACGATGCCATACACCCCGATCGACGACAGCGCGAGGATGAACAGCACCGCGACCGGCAGATCGGTTATCTGCAGCGGTGTGCGATGACCGAACACGCTCACCTCGGGGCCGAACGGGATGAACGCGAACGCGGTGATCGCGGGGATGACCGAGATGATCGGCGCCAGTACGTAAACCATGCGGTCGACACCGGCTGGGGTGATGCCCTCCTTGAGCGCGAGCTTGATCCCGTCGGCCAGGCCCTGCAGATACCCGCGCGGACCCACCCGGTTGGGACCCCACCGCATCTGCATTCGGGCCACGACCTTACGTTCGACCACGATCGCGGCCAGCACCGTCAGCAGCAGGAACGCGAACACGGCGATCGCCTTGGCCACGATCAGCCACCAGGTGTCGTGCCCGAAGGCGGTCATGAGCGCCGCTCCTCCTCCTCGCTTCGCTCTGCATCGTCGCCGCGGGGGTCATGGGCGCCGCTCCTCCTCCTCGCTTCGCTCTGCATCGTTGCCGCGCGGGTCATGAGCCCGCTCCGATTCGCACGATGCTGCCGGTTGTTGCGCCCAATTGCCGGTGCACTGCCGAACCCGGCGAGTTCAGCGGCAGCCACACCACACGGTCAGGCATGTCGGTGACGGTCAGCGGCAGGGTGATCGAACCGCGCGCTGTGCTGACCGTGACCAGATCGCCGTCGGCGGCGCCGATCTCGGCGGCCGAATCGGCCGACAGGCGTGCCACGGGCGCCCGCGCCGTACCGGCCAGATGGGGTTCGCCGTCTTGCAAACGGCCGCAGTCGAGCAGCATCCGCCAGCCGGCCAAAACGGCCTCGCCCGGCTTGGGTTGGCGAGGTTTCGCGGCCTTGATGTCCGGGTCGGCGGCCCGTTCGCCGTCCCAGCTGCCCAGCCGAACCAGCTCGTCTCGCGCGGCGTCCACGGTGGGCAGCCCCAGATCGACACCCATTTCGTCGGCCAGCGCGTCCAGCACGCGCAGATCCGGCGTCGCGCCCTCCTGCAACGTGACACCGAAGCCGCGATACCGGCCCTCCCAGTTGACGAAGGTGCCGGACTTGTCGACCACCGGCGCGACCGGGAACACCACATCGGCGCGTTCGGTGACGGCGCTATGGCGCAGCTCCAGGCTGACGACAAAACCGGCGGCGTCCAGCGCGGCCAGTGCCGCCTCGGGGTCGGCCAAGTCGGCGGGTTCTACACCGCCGACCAGCAGCGCACCCAGGGTTCCGTCGGTCGTGGCGGCGAGTATCCCGTCGGTGTCGCGCCCGGCAGCGGTGGGCAATTCAGCGACGTGCCACGCCGCGCAGATCTGCGAGCGGGCGGTGCCGTTCGCCAACGGGCGCCCACCGGGCAGCAGCGTCGGCAGCGCCCCGGCCTCCAGCGCGCCGCGTTCCCCGGCGCGACGCGGCACCCACGCCAGTCGGGCCCCGGTGGTGTCGGCGAGCCGGGCCGCTGCGAACAATCCGCCCGCCACGGTGGCGAGCCGCTCCCCGACCATGATGACCGCGCCAGGCTTCCGCAGCAGGTCACCGACTTCACCTTTGCCGAGCTGGTTCAGTACCGACGCCTCGATGCCGGGCCTGGTCTTGAGCAACCGGCCGGACATCTTCGCCAGGCCGCGGCTGGCGAACGGGGCAATGGCATGTATCGGCAGCCGGTGTTTGCGGGCAGCCTTGCGCAACCGCAGGAACACGATGGGCGACTCGTCCTCCGGCTCGAAGCCGACCAGCAGCACCACCGGCGCGGATTCCAAATCGGAGTAGCTGACCGTTATCTGCCTTCCGGCGACGCGCGCCGCCAGGAAGTCGGCCTCCTCGTGCGAGTGCGGACGAGCGCGGAAGTCGATGTCATTGGTGTCCAAGGCGATTCGCGCGAACTTGGCGTAAGCGTAGGCGTCTTCCCATGTCACCCGCCCACCGACCAACACCCCGGCCCGCCCGCGCGCCGAGGCCAACCCCTCAGCCGCTACTGCCAGCGCCTGCGACCACGACGCGGGTACCAGCGAGCCGTCGGAATCGCGGATCAGGGGAGTGGTGATCCGGTCGGGCTGGGTCGCATAGGTGAATGCCCACCGGCCCTTGTCGCAGTTCCACTCCTCGTTGACTTCCGGGTCGTCGCCGGCCAGCCGGCGCAGCACCGTGCCGCGGCGGTGATCGGTGCGCTGCGCGCACCCGGAGGCGCAGTGCTCGCACACGCTCGGGCTGGACACCAGGTCAAACGGGCGTGCCCGGAACCTGTAGGCGGTCCCGGTCAGCGCGCCCACCGGGCAGATCTGCACCGTGTTGCCCGAAAAGTACGATTCGAACGGTTCGTTGGCATAAATGCCGACCTGCTGTAATGCACCGCGCTCGAGCATTTCGATAAAGGGGTCGCCGGCGATCTGCTCGGAGAACCGGGTGCAGCGGGCGCACAAGATGCACCGCTCTCGATCCAGCAGGACCTGCGACGAGATGTTGATCGGCTTGGCGTACGTGCGCTTGACGTCGGTGAAGCGAGAATCGGCCCGGCCGTTGGACATCGCTTGGTTCTGCAGGGGGCATTCACCGCCCTTGTCGCACATCGGGCAGTCCAGCGGATGGTTGATCAGCAGCAGTTCCATCACACCGTGCTGGGCTTTGTTCGCGGCTTCGGAGGTGAGCTGGGTGCACACCACCATGTCGTCGGTGGCGACGGTGGTGCATGACGCCATCGGCTTGCGTTGGCCCTCGATCTCGACCAGGCACTGCCGGCAGGCGCCAACCGGGTCCAGCAGCGGATGGTCGCAGAACCGCGGGATTTGAATGCCCATCAACTCGGCCGCGCGTATCACCAAAGTTCCCTTGGGAACGGT
This sequence comes from Mycobacterium sp., assembly GCA_035625875.1. Lineage (GTDB taxonomy): Bacteria > Actinomycetota > Actinomycetes > Mycobacteriales > Mycobacteriaceae > Mycobacterium. The sequence continues at coordinate 9,738 of DASPOT010000384.1, forward strand.
GATCTCGACGCCGTCGATCGACAACGTCACCATCTCCAGCTGGGCCACTTGCTTTTCGGCGTCGGCGTGCAGCGTCACGCGTCTCCTCCGTTCGCCATGAGCATGGACTCGAACGGATCGAATGGACAGCCACCCTGCTCGATGTGGGCGACATACTCGTCGCGGAAGTACTGCAGCGACGACATCACCGGCATGGCCGCGCCGTCACCCAACGCGCAGAACGACTTTCCGAAAAGGACATCGGCGATGTCGAGCAACGTGTCCAGATCCTCACGCGTGCCCCTCCCGGTTTCCAGGCGCTCGTAGATCTTGTCCAGCCAGTAGGTGCCCTCGCGGCACGGCGTGCATTTCCCGCAGGATTCGTGTCCGTAGAACTGGGTCCAGCGCCGCACCGCGCGCACCACGCAGGTGGTGTCGTCGAAAATCTGCAGCGCCTTGGTGCCCAACATGGACCCGGCCGCCCCGACGCGCTCGTAGTCCAGCGGCACGTCGAGGTGCTCGTCGGTGAGGATGGGCGTCGACGATCCCCCGGGGGTCCAGAACTTCAACCGGTGCCCGGCCCGCACTCCGCCGGCGTAGTGGAGCAACTCGCGCAACGTGATGCCCAGCGGAGCCTCGTACTGGCCCGGGCGGGTCACGTGGCCGGACAGCGAGTAGAGGGTGAAGCCGGGCGATTTCTCGGTGCCCATCGACCGGAACCACTCGACACCGTTGAGGATGATCGCTGGCACGCTGGCGATGGTTTCGACGTTGTTGATCACCGTCGGGCAGGCGTAGAGCCCGGACACCGCGGGAAACGGGGGCCGCAGCCGAGGCTGGCCGCGCCGGCCCTCCAGCGAATCCAGCAGTGCCGTCTCCTCGCCGCAGATGTAGGCGCCGGCCCCGGCGTGGACCACCATCTGCAGGTTGTAGCCGGAACCCGCGATGTCGCGGCCCAGGAAGCCGGCGGTATAGGCCTCGGCCACCGCGTTGTGCAGGCGCCGCACCACCGGCAGCACTTCACCGCGCACGTAGATGAATGCGTGGCTGGCACGGATAGCGTACGCGCAGATGATGGCGCCCTCGATCAACAGATGCGGGGTCGCCAGCATCAGCGGTACGTCCTTGCAGGTTCCGGGTTCGGATTCGTCGGCGTTGACGACAAGGTAGTGCGGCTTGGCGGCGGGGCCGGTGTCGCCTTGGGGGATGAACGACCATTTGGTGCCCGTCCCGAAACCCGCACCGCCGCGCCCGCGCAACCCGGAATCCTTGACGGTCTTGATCACCGCGTCGGGCTCCATGGTGAGAGCCTTCTGCAGTGCGCGGTAGCCGTCCTGGCGGCGATAGGTGGCCATCGTCCACGACTTGGGGTGGTCCCAGTAGCGGGTCAGCACGGGTGTCAAGGGCGTCGCTAACGACATCGCTCGCCCTTCCCGCTGCTGTCGGGCGGCGGCGTCTGCATGTCTTGTTCCTGTGCCACCCGCAGGCCCGCCAAGGTGGCCGCACCGGCACCGCCCTGGCCGTCGTCGGGATGCGAATTGGGGAAGCCCGCCAAGGTGCGCGACGTCTGGCGGAAGGGGCACAGCGGAGCACCGCGAGTGGGCGTCACGGTTTCACCGGAGCGCAGCGCGTCGACGAGTGCGCGCGCCGACGCCGGTGTCTGGTTGTCGAAGAATTCCCAGTTGACCATCACCACCGGCGCGTAATCGCAGGCGGCGTTGCACTCCACGTGTTGCAGGGTGACCTTGCCGTCGGGGGTGGTCTCGTCGTTGTGGATGCCGAGATGGTTTTCGAGCGCCTCGAAGATGGCGTCGCCGCCCATGATGGCGCACAGCGTGTTGGTGCACACCCCGACCAGGTAGTCGCCGGTGGGCCCGCGGCGATACATCGTGTAGAAGCTCGCCACCGCTGCCACCTCGGCCCCCGTCATTCCGAGCTGCTCACCGCAGAACTCCAAACCCGCTGGTGTCAGGTAGGAGTTTTCAGCCTGCACCAGGTGCAGCAGCGGCAAAATCGCCGATCGCCGGTTGGGGTAGCGGCCGATGATTTCCTTGGCGTCGACCTCCAGCTGCGCCCACACGTCGGGCGGATACGACGTGGGGGCGCCCTCGACGACGAACTGGCCGGGCTCGTCGGGTGGCGGTCCGAGATGGAGGAACACCCGCTCGCCTCCGGTGCCGGGTGCCGTCACCGGTCGACCCCGCCCATCACCGGGTCGATACTGGCGACTGCGGCGATCACATCGGCGACCATGCCGCCCTCGCACATGGCGGCGACCGCCTGCAGGTTGGTGAACGACGGATCCCGGTAGTGCACCCGGTAGGGGCGGGTGCCGCCGTCGCTGACCATGTGCACGCCGAGCTCGCCGCGCGGTGATTCCACCGCGACATAGACCTGACCCGCCGGAACCCGGATGCCTTCGGTGACCAGTTTGAAGTGGTGGATCAGCGCCTCCATCGAGCTGCCCATGATCTTGGCGATGTGCTCCGGCGAGTTGCCCAGACCGTCGGGACCTACTTTCAGGTCGGCCGGCCAGGCGATCTTGCGGTCCTCGACCATGATCGGGCCGGGCCACAACTTATCCAGGCACTGCTCGATGATCTTCAGCGACTCCTTCATCTCTTTGATGCGAATCATGTAGCGGCCGTAGGCATCACAACTGTCATCGGTGATCACGTCGAATTCGTAATTCTCGTATCCGCAATACGGTTCGCTGCGCCGCAGGTCGTAGGGCAATCCGGTGGAGCGCAGGATCGGGCCGGTGATGCCCAGCGCCATGCATCCCGTCAGATCGAGATAGCCGATGCCCTGGGTGCGGGCCTTCCAGATGTAGTTCTCGTTGAGCAAGTCTTCTATGTCGCGCAGCCGACGCGGCATCAGGTCAAGGAATTCCCGGATCTCGGTGACCGCGTTGGGCGGCAGATCCTGCGCCAGTCCGCCGGGACGGATGTAGGCGTGGTTCATCCGCAAGCCGGTGATCGACTCGAACAGGTTGAGCACTTGCTCGCGTTCCTGGAAGCCGTAGAACATCGGGGTCAACGCACCCAGCTCCAAGGCGCCGGTGGCCAACGCGACCAGGTGCGACGAAATCCGATTGAGTTCCATCAACATCACCCGGATGACGTTGACCCGATCCGGGATCTGGTCGGTGATGCCGAGCAGCTTCTCCACACCCAGGCAGTATGCGGTCTCGTTGAAAAACGGTGACAGGTAGTCCATTCGGGTCACGAACGTCACGCCCTGGGTCCAGTAGCGATATTCGAGGTTCTTTTCGATCCCGGTGTGCAGATAGCCGATTCCGCACCGGGCCTCAGTGACCGTTTCGCCCTCGATTTCGAGGATCAGCCGCAGCACACCGTGGGTGGATGGATGCTGGGGTCCCATGTTGACGACAATGCGTTCCCCGGGATCCCCGCCGCGGGCGGCCTCGACGATCTGTTCCCAGTCCTGACCGCCGACGGCCACGACGGTTTCCGCGGCGGCGCCGTCGCCGTTCGGCGTGCCGGTGGTGGGTTCGCTCATCAGTTGTAGGCCCTCCGCTCGTCGGGCGGAGGAATTTGCGCACCCTTGTACTCCACCGGGATTCCGCCGAGTGGGTAGTCCTTGCGTTGCGGATGTCCTTGCCAGTCGTCGGGCATCTCGATCCGGGTCAGCGACGGGTGGCCGTCGAAGATGATTCCGAAAAAGTCGTAGGTTTCGCGTTCGTGCCAGTCGTTGGTGGGGTAGATGGCAAACAGCGACGGGATATGCGGATCGCTGTCGGGCGCAGACACTTCTAGCCGGATGCGACGGTTATGGGTAATCGAGTTGAGCGGATAGACGGCGTGGAGTTCGCGGCCGGTCTCGTGCGGGTAGTGCACCCCGCTGACGCCTAGGCACAGCTCGAAGCGCAGCCCCGGCTCATCGCGTAGGTGTTGGGCGACCTGCGGCAGCAGATCCCGGCGGACGTGCAGCGTCAGTTCGTCACGGAACACCACGACTTTCTCGATCGCGTCGGCGAATTCGATGCCGCTGCGCTTCAGTGCGTCTGCCAGCTCGTCGACGACCTCGTCGAAGTAGCCGCCGTACGGTCGGGGGCTGCCGCCGGGCAGCGTGACCTGACGCACCAGCCGCCCGTATCCGGAGGTGTCACTGGTGCCGGAGACACCGAACATGCCGCGCCGGACGTCGATCACTTCCTTGCCGGGACGGCCTATTGCTTCCTTTGGGTTTTGGTCTGGTGAGCTCATCGCAAAAGCCCGCGCATCTCGATGGTGGGCCTGGCTGCCAGCGCGGCCTGTTCGGCTTCGGCGATGGCGCGCTCGCGGTTGACACCCAGCGGCATTTCCTGAATCTTCTCGTGCAGCTTGAGGATTGCGTAGAGCAGCATCTCGGGGCGCGGCGGGCAGCCCGGCAGATAGATGTCCACCGGAACGATGTGGTCCACGCCCTGCACGATCGCGTAGTTGTTGAACATTCCGCCCGACGACGCGCACACCCCCATCGCCAGGACCCATTTCGGGTCCACCATCTGGTCATAGATCTGGCGCAGCACCGGGGCCATTTTCTGGCTGACCCGGCCGGCCACGATCATCAGGTCCGCCTGCCGCGGCGACCCCCGGAATACTTCCATGCCGAACCGGGCGATATCGAACCGCGGCCCCGCCGTCGACATCATCTCGATCGCGCAGCAGGCCAGCCCGAACGTCGCCGGCCACAGCGAGTTTTTGCGGAAGTACCCCGCCAGCGTTTCGACGGTGGTCAGCAGGAAACCGCTGGGCAGTTTTTCTTCTAGGCCCACGTCTTAACCTCAATCCCACGTCAGCCCGCCGCGGCGCCACACGTACGCATACGCCACGAACACCGTGAGCACGAAGATCACCATCTCCACCAGCGCGAACACCCCTAGCGCGTCGTAGCTGACCGCCCATGGATAGAGGAACACGATTTCGATATCGAATACGATGAACAACATCGCGGTGAGGTAGTACTTCACCGGGAAACGCTGCCCCGCCGCCGCGTGCGGGCCGCTTACCGGCTGGTCGGTGGGTTCGATCCCGCATTCGTAGGCCTCTAGCTTCGACCGGTTATATCGGGACGGGCCGACGAAACTTGCCGCGACCAAAGAGAACACCGCAAAAGCAGCGGCGATCCCCGCGAGTACCAGGATGGGTACGTAGACATTCATCCTGCGAAGCCGCTCCCTCGATGTTGTCTTTTTCGACTGTGTGAGGTCAACCACAGCCTAGCGATCTTGCGCGCCGCTCTGCTCACGGGGCTGCATGTGAGCTCAGCCACAGCCTACCGAGGTTGCGCGCTGGCTTGGTACGTTTTCGTTCAGACGGTTTACGATCGCCGCGTGTGCCACGAAGGACCAACGGCGACACGGTAATTCGCTGATTGCGGCCGGGTGACGAGGGGGGCCGTTTACCGGCCCGAGGTGGGGTACCGGCCGCTTGCGGGGGCGACCGGGCAATCGGGCTACTGCACCGGAGTACGTAGTAATCCGAGCACTGTCCGGCCCAGCACGATGGGGTCGACAGGGTGCGGGACGGCGGCCTCTGCCCGCGACCAGCTGACCAACCAGGCGTCGTCTTTGCGCCCTGTGAGCACCACGATCGGCGGGCAGTCCGCGATCTCGTCCTTTAGTTGCTTGGCGATCCCCATTCCACCGGCCGGTGTCGCCTCCCCGTCGAGGATGGCCAGGTCGATGCCGCCGGCATCCATCTGCCGGATCACCATCGGCGCGGTCGCCACCTCGACGTAGCTCAGCTCGGGCAGATCCGGGTGCAGACGTTTGCCCAGCGCCAGCATCACCTCTTCGCGGGTTTTGGCGTTGTCGCTGTACACAAGGATCCGCAGGGCGTCACTGGAAGCGGGCACGGTGCAGATGCTACTGCGGCGCCCGCTCGAAGATGACGTCTGCTGATGCCGTCGTCTTGCCGATCATGCCGAACTTGTTCCAGCCCAGACCGAACTGGGCCCGGTCGACCTCGGTTTCCCCGGATATCCGGACCGACCCGTCGCCGAGTTCGGTGATCGTGACGGGCAGAGGCAGCGGCGCGGTGATGTTCTTGATGGTAAAGCTGGCTCGCAGGTCAGCGGCCTTGCCGGTGGTTGGCTGCAAGCCGGTGACCACAATGCTGATCTCGGGGAAGCGCTCGACGTCGAAGAAGTCGGCCGAGCGCAGGTGCTGGTCGCGGCGGCGGATGCCGGTGCGCAGCGACGCCGCGCGGATGTCGAGGCGGCCGAAGACCGCGCCTTTGCCGGTGAGCTGGCCGTCGCCGCTGATGTCGGTGAACCGGCCCTTGACGTTCATCAGGCCCCACAGGTTCTTGGTCTTGAAGGTGATGGCCGACCGATCGGGAACGAGGTTCCACACCCCGGCGGTGTCGGGATCGTGCAGCAGTGTTTCCAGAGTCGTCATTGGCACCTCCGTTACCCGGTTAGCTCACCAGCGGGGCGAGGTCGGCTGGGTCGAAGTACTCGTCGATACGGCTGACCAGGGCGTTGACACCCAACTTAATCACGATGCACACCCGCATGGAGATCGATCCGCCGTTGCGGGCGGTGGCGTGCAGGATGTGCTGCTGAACGAACCCGTTGGCGAACAGCTGGCGGTCGAGGATTTCGTAGCGGCGTTCGGTGGTGACGTTGATGAACCAGTATCGTCGTTGAAGATCTCGTTGAGCATCCCAACGCCGCTCTACTCGATCGCCGTGAACAGGTGATCGGCCATGTCGACGATGACTTCCTCGCTGTAGTCGGTGGCGGGCATTCGGCGGCTTCCTATTCGTTCTGGTATCCGGGGTGTGCTACCGCTAAACGGTGGCTTACCAGAGCACGCAGACATGATGTGACGTCATCGGCGCGGTGGTCGAGATCGCCGTTGCGGATGGCCGCGGCCAGCTGCGCCTCGTTGCTGAGCCCCAGTGTGGCCAGCGCATCCATGACGTCGTCGGCGGAGACCGCGAGCAGTTCGCGCTCGACAATGCGCAGCGCGTTGGCGGCCACCCTGGCGTGGAAGTTGACTTGTCCGCTGGTCGACTCGCGGACATCGGTCTCAAGGAACTCGGCAACCGCCGCGACGAGTTCAGCTGCGGTCGGGCGGCCATAAAGGTCGGTAACGGCTGGGTCTGATTGCCCGGCTCTCCCCCGCAAGCGGGGGTACCCCCACCCCGGACCAGCTACACGGCCCGCATCGTGGCCGGGCTGATTCTGATTGCCCGGCTGCTCCTCGGGCCGCAGACGGCCCGCATCGTCGCCAGGCTGGATCCCGTCGAGCAGGTTGAGCAGGTCCCACTCTGTCTCGCAGACCCGGCGGCCGATCGCCGCCAACTCGACCGAGCGAAGCTGCCCGCTCAGGTGCCGCTGTGCCTGGTAGCGGCAGATGACACCCCAGCGCAGTGTCGCGAGCACCAGCCACCAGCGGAACCGCACTCGATCACCGGTAGTCCCGCTGGCCTCCTCGTAAGCGCAAAGAAACTCCTCGATGCTGCCCAAGCCGCCGGCTCCGCGGCTGGCCGGAGCGCCGAACCGCCAGGCCCGAATGCAGAACCAGGCCAAGTCTTCGTATGCCTCGCCGACGTGCAATAGCTCCCAGTCGAGAACGGCGGCCAGGCCGGATCCGTCGACGACGAGGTTTCCCATCCGGTAGTCGCCGTGCACCAGAAGCGCAGATGATGGTGGTGGCCGGTGGGCGGCAAGCCAGCGAAACGCCCAATCGAAGGTGGCGGTGGTGTCCCCCATCGCGTCGAGCCGGCCACGCCACTGGGCGAGCTGGTCCTCGTGGGTGAGACCCAGGTCGTGCGCGTCGGCCCGGTGGATGGCGGCCAGCGCCTGCGCGCACTGGCGCAGCAGTCGCGCCCGGCCGGCCTCGTCGAGTTGACGTTCGATGCGCCGAACGATGGTTTCGCCCTTGACCTCATCGCAGATCAGAAACGGATTGCCAAGCGCGGCAGGGGAATTGTCGGCGACCAGGACGTGGGGGACGGGCGCTCCGGCCGTTGCGGCGGCCGCCTGAGCTCGGGCTTCGAGTTCCATACCGGCGTGCACGTCGTCGGGTGGCCCGATCCGCAGGATCAGCGCCCGGCGGCCATCGGGCGTGACGGCGTCGAATGCCCACGTGCTGCGGCTGGCACCACCAGTCAATACGCGCAGGTTGTTCACCGCCACTTCGGCGCCTAGCGCCCCTCGCAGCACCTCGGGCAGTGCGGTGTTCAGTTGCTGCGCTGTGGTCACTGCTCGGTCATCCGGGGGTCTTGCCGAACTTGAACAGCCGCTGCGCGACCCGGCGGATCTGAATCTCCTCAGAGCCTTCGGTGATCCGGTAGCGACGGTGGTGGCGGTAGATGTGCTCGAACGGCTCGTGGCGGCTGTAACCGAGCCCGCCGAAGATCTGCATTGCCCGGTCGGCGGCGTCGCAAGCCAACCGGTTGGCGCGGTAATTGGCCATCGACACCTTGTCAGAGACCTCCATGTGGTGGTTGCGGTCTAAATGCCAAGCCGCGTAATACACCAGCAATCGCACCATTTGGGCTTCGGTCTGCAGCTCGGCCAGCGGCCATTGCACGGCCTGGTTGACCGCCAGCGGCTTGCCGAACACCATTCGCTTTCGCGCGTAGTCGGCGGCGCGGTCGATGCAGTATTGCGCAGCACCCAGGCTGCTCGCAGCTTGGCGAATGCGGTTCTCGTGCAAGAACGTTTGCGCGACATCTAGACCATGGTCCACCTCACCGAGCACCGCATCGGCGGGCACCCGCACATCTCTTAACTCCACTTCGCCGTGGTCGCTGGGCATGTTTAACGTCCACCAGTAGTACGGGACAGAAAACCCTTGCGCGTCGGTGGGAACCAGAAACGCGGTGATGCCCTGGGCCTGCCCCGGCTCACCGGAGGTGCGGGCGAAGATCAGGTCGTGGGTCGCGCGGTGCACCCCGGTGTTCCACCGCTTGGCGCCGTTGATCACCCAGCCGTCGCCATAAGGTTCGGCGCGGGTCTCCAGCCAGGTCGCATCCGAGCCGTGGCTTGGCTCCGTAAGCCCGAACGCCATCGAGCGTTCCCCGGTGATCAAGGCCTGCGACCACTCGCGGCGTTGCACGTCGGTGCCGAAGCGCTCCATCATGATCACCTGCGGGAAGTTTCCGACGATCGACTGTTCGTCCTGCAGATCGTTGTGCAGGCCAAGGCCCTTGTGCGCCAAGTGCTCCCGGATGACAGCCATGTCCAGGTTGGTGCCGCCCCGGCCACCCAGCGATGCCGGCAACCCGTAACGCAGCCAGCCCGCCTTATCGGCGCGCCTGCGCATTTCAGCGAGCAGATCCTCCCACTCCCGGGACGGGATGCCGCCATGGTCCAGGTCGGTGCGCGCGAACTCGCGGCGGCGGTCGAAGTACTGCATGTTCTCGGCCTGCAGCGGCGCGATCTCAGCCTCGATGAAGGCATCCATCTCGGCGAGCAGCTGCGGAAGGTGTTTCGGCAGGGTGAAATCCACGGTGATCTCCTTTAGAAGCCGTACAGCGTCTTCTTCCATATCGTCGACAACATGTTGCGGGAGTGCACCGTCCAGAAGAAGTGATAGCCGTCGAGTTCGGCCTGCCCCCAGGTGCGCAGCGGGTCCGGCGCCCCGGGCACCTCGATCTTGATGACGTCCGCACCCATGTCGCCGAGCAGCCGCCCGGCGAATGGGCCCGGCGATCAGGGTGCCGAGTTCGAGGACCCGGATACCGTCCAGCGCGCCGGTCGGGGTCATGCGGGCCTCGCGAAGTCGTGGCGGACCAGCCAGTCGGTGATGATGTCGACGATCTGGCGCAGCTTGTCGCGTTGGTCGGGACCCGGCAAAATTGAAAGTGCCATTACTTTTCCTTTTGGTCGGGCGCACTTGCGGCGCCCGTCGTGGGGTCAGGGACGCATGCTAATCCCGGACGCGCAGTACGACTTTTCCCTTGGCGGTGCGGTTCTCAAGCGATGCGATCGCGGCGGCGGCCTCCTCCAGCGGGTAGATCACCGGCTCCGGAGGAGACAGCTGGCCCGAGGTGAGCAGCCGCTCGAGTTCGGCCCACTGCTCGGCCAGCGCGCCGGGGTGCGTCCCGGCCCAGGCGCCCCAGCCAACACCGACCACGTCGATGTTGTTAAGCAGTAGCCGGTTTACCTTCACAGTGGGAATTTCACCGCCGGTGAAGCCGATTACCAGCAGCCGTCCCGCCGGAGCGAGCGAACGCAGCGAATCGGTGAACCGGTCGCCGCCGACTGGGTCGACTACCACGTCGACCCCGCGGCCGCTCGTCAGCTCTTTCGCCGCGTCCTTGAACCCCTCGGTCAGCACCACATCGGTCGCGCCAGCCGCTCTCGCGATCTCGGCCTTGTCCTCCGTGCTGACCACCGCTATGGTGCGCGACGCCCCGAGCACCGGCGCCAGCCGCAGCGCTGACGTACCGATGCCGCCGGCTGCCCCGTGCACCAGCACTGTCTCGCCCGGCCGCAGCCGGCCACGGACGCTCAGCGCGAAGTACACCGTCAGGTCGTTGAACAGCAGGCCGGCGCCCGCCTCGAAGGTCACGTTGTCCGGCAGCTTGAACACTCGGTCGGGCGACAGCACCGCGACCTCGGCCATGCCGCCGGTGAGCATCGTCAGGCCGACAACTCTGTCTCCGGAACGCACGTGGGTGTTCTCCGGTGCCGATCGAACCACCCCGGCGATCTCCGCCCCCAGGACGAACGGCGGCTCCGGCTTGTACTGGTAGAGGCCGCGGGTCAGTAGCGCGTCAGGGAATGCCACCCCGGCAGCGTGCACCTCGACGACCACGCCGTCGCCTGCGGGTTCGTCGAGCTCCGCCACCTCGACCACGTCCGGACCATCCAGCCGAGTCACCCGTACCGCGCGCATGCCACCTCCTTGAGGTGCTCCTCGGACTGAAGGTCCGACGATTCCCGTGGCGGCTTATGCCGCTGTTGGATTGCTTCCTGCTTCACCGCCCTGTGCCTCCAACTGGCGGGAGGTCTTACCGGGGCTCCACCGGAACCGCTAGCGCGATCCCGCCCACTGGTGTGGGAGGCGTTTAATCTCTCCGCCCGCCCGGCGGCGAGAATGACCTCGGCGGCGTTGTGGTCGCGGTCGCGGACCGCCCGGCAAGCCGGGCACGTCCACCGGCGCACCTGCAGAGGTAGTTCGTGGAGTTGATGCCAGCACGCCGAGCAGGTCTTGCTGGAAGCCAGCCACCGCGACACCGACTGCACCGTATGACCATAGCGGTCGGCTTTGTCGGCGATGATCCGCATGAACTGGCCCCATCCTGCATCGCTGATGGCCCGTGCGAGCCGGCGGTTGGCGACCATCCCCATGATGCTGAGATCCTCGACGTGGATCACTTGGTTCTCGCGAATCACCGCCAAAGCCTGCTTGTGGTGATAGTCCAGCCGGGCCCGCGCCACCTCGTTGTGCGCGATAGCGATTTTGCGCCGCGTCTTGTCCCTGTTGGCCGATCCTTTCTGCCGGCGAGACTTCTCCCGCTCCAACCGTCGCATTTTCCGCAGCTTGCAGGCCAAGTGGCTCGGGTTCTCTATATCCGTACGCTGACCGTCGGTGTCGGCGATCGTCGCCAAACGGGCGATCCCCGCATCCACACCAGCCTCGCGCTGCACGTGCGGCAGCGGGGCTTGCGGTACGTCGACGACGAAGCTCGCGTAGTAGTGGCAATCCGGTTCCTGAATGACCGTGACACTTGACGGCTCGCTGGGAAGCTCGCGTGACCAGCGCACCCGCACTTCGCCCACCTTCGACACAAACAACCGCCCATTGCCACGCACACGGAAACCGTTGCGGGTGAGCCGAAACGACTGCCGGTGATCCTTCTTCGATTTCATCCGTGGAAGTCCCAGCTTGCGGCCCTTGCGTTTGCCCGTGTGAGAGTCGAAGAAGTTCCGCCACGCCCGGCGCGAATCGTTGACCGACTGCACCAACGCCACACTGGGCACCTCGCTCAACCAGGCCCGCTCGACCGTGGTCTTCGCCTGGGTGATAACCCTGCGCTGAATCTCGGTGTCCGACAGCTTGATTCCGGCCCGATAGGCCTGGTCACCGACCCGCAGCGCATCGTTGAACACCACCCGGCAACAGCCGAACACCCGACCCAGCATCTGCCGCTGGGTCGCTGTCGGTTCGATGCGGTACCGGTAACGCTTCTGCACACCACAACCGTAGATGCGACCACTGACAACCCCGACCAACTAACGCCGCACCCGTCAAAGCGCGTCCTTACTGCACGCCCATCTGGTGTCCGTGACCTCATCCCCAGTACAGGACTCGCCCTAATCAACGTCTACGAGAGCAGTCCCCAGCGTTCGTAACTGCCGGTGCGATCCAGCCGCGCCGCACCAGCGCCGCCGCCGCGACGGCGCCCCGGCTGGCTGTCGGCACTAAAGCAACTTCATGAACCTGGCTACACGGCCTGACACGTCGTTGTACCCGAGGCGCGCGTAGAAGCGTTGAGCGACTGCCCGGTCTCGGGCGCTGGTGATCTCCATATCGCGGCAGCTCAGATCGCGGGCGGCTTGTTCAGCGGCTTTCACGAGCGCACGCCCGACTCCCTGGGCGCGTAGGGCGTCCCTTACTACAAGCGCCACAAGCCGGGCACGTCGGCCGGTGTGCTCCAGCAGTGGGATGGCGTGCATAGCTGCGACACCCGAAATGTGGCCGTTCACCTCTGCCACGAGCAGCCTGCTCTGTGCGTCTTCCAGCCAGTATCCGAGTCGTACCGCCACGTCGTCCGTGCCTGCTGGATAACCAAGCTCGCTGAGCAAGGTTGCGATCGGGGGCGCGTCGCTCATGTCGGCGGGTCTGATGGTAGCCATCACGGTGGGCAGTTTGCCAGCACCGGCCTGCTCGCCGCCGCCAGGGCCCGTCATCAAAAGGCAGGAGAGGCTCCGGCTAGCGGTTGAACAGCCTACTGGCGGCTAGCTCGTCGGGCAGGAGAACCAATCAGAAGCCGTTGGCGACCCGCACCACAGCCCGGCCGGAGAACGCGCTCGCACGCACCTGGTCCAGCACGCCGACCACATCCTTGACGTCGACGTCGGTGGTGATCAGGCCGAGATGGCAGTGCATGAAACGTCTCCA
>DASPOT010000385.1:0-39394 GCA_035625875.1 Mycobacterium sp.
TCCAGGTAGCTGCCCAGGGATACGAAGAACCGGGCCGACACCGGCACGATCCGCTGGCGCCCGCCCTTGCCTTCGGCGATGAACACACGCCGCTCCCCGGCGTTGACATCCTCGAGCCGCAAGCCCAGCACCTCACAGCGCCGCAGCCCGCCCAGCACCATCGCCTCGACCATGGCCCGGTCGCGGTGCGTCCGCAACGCCCCCACCAGCGCATCGACTGCGGCCGGCGACAACACCCGCGGCAGCGTGCGTGGGGTGCGGACCAACGGCACCCCACCCTTGTTACGCCGACCACCGGGGCGACGCGCTGCCAGGCTGCTCGGAACCGGGTTGCGGGTGACGCCGGAATCGCTGCGCGCGGTCAGATACGCATAGAGGCCACGCACGCTCGACAGCCGCCGCGCGATCGTGCGCGCCGCCAAGCCCGCCTGGCCGTCCTCCAACCGCACCACCCGCCCGCCCAGGTGCGGAGTTCGCTGAAACCGCCAAGAACGCGAACACATCCGAGGCGTTCACCTGGGCCGGCTCCTTGGCAACCACACCGAAGAAGATCTTCAAATCCGACGCAACCGCCAGCCAGGTGTTGGTCCGAGCCCGCGCCGCAACGAAAGCCAGGTACTCCTCCAACAGCGGATGCCCCAGCGTGATCGCCGCCAACTCCGTCCCGCGATGGTGACGGATCAGGCATGGCATGAACTGATGCACGGGATCTCCTCGCTCGTCGATCGACGAACCAACCTAGGCCGAACGCCCACAGATCACCCGCATATCAAACACACCAGCGCCAAGATGAAGCTGGACACCTACGCGGATCTGTTCGACGACGACCTCGACGCGGTGGCCGCCGCGCTGTACGGCCAGTACAGCGGAGAGCTCGGCGAGCAGACCGGGTAGCACTCCGGGACCGTAGCCCTCGGCCCCCTTCGGGCCGGGGCTATTTCTTTGCTGTGGCCAGGGCGAGTTTCGGCAGTTGTGTCCAAAATGTGTTCACGAGGCGATTTTCGCCGACTGTGGCAAGCCAAAAAATCTGGCCTGACCAGCCATTACGCCTTCCGGCGCAATGGCGGTGGCGGAGGGATTTGAACCCTCGGACGGGGGTTACCCGTCACACGCTTTCGAGGCGTGCTCCTTAGGCCGCTCGGACACACCACCGCCGAGCAGCTTACCGAACCAGAGGCCACTCACCCCAACCGCTGGCGGGCGAAGAACGCCTCCAGCGGAGCGGCGCACTCCTCGACCAGCACGCCGCCCCGCACGGCCGGACGGTGGTTCAGCCGCCGGTCTCGGACCACGTCCCACAGCGAGCCGACCGCACCGGTCTTGGGTTCCCAAGCCCCGAACACCAGCCGCGCCACCCGGGCTAGCACCAGCGCGCCCGCGCACATCGTGCACGGCTCCACGGTGACCGCCAGCGTGACACCCGCCAGCCGCCATCCGTCGCCGAGCACGCGGGCGGCCGCCCGCATCGCCAGCATCTCCGCGTGCGCGGTGGGATCACCGAGTGCCTCGCGGGCATTGACTGCACGGGCCAGCTCGGTGCCGTCGGCATCGACGACCACCGCGCCCACCGGCACGTCGCGGGGTCCGGCAGTAGCGGCAATCGCCAATGCGGCTCGGATCAGCTCTTCGTCGGTGATCACCGACCGAGGTGATCGAGCACCGCCGACAGCTCCTCGGCGAACCCCATCTCCCGCGCAATACGGCCCAGTTGCTCGTCGGCGTACAGGTCGGTTTCGTCCAGGATGACGCCGAGCACCGCCTCGGGCAACCCGACATCAGACAGCAACCCCAGGTCACCTTCCTCGAACGGCTCGGCGTCCTCGAGATCCTCGGGATCGATATCGGCGTCGAGATTCTCCAGGACTTCGGCGGCGATGTCATAGTCCAGCGCGGCGGTGGCGTCCGACAGCAGCAGCCGGGTTCCCGAGGGCCCGGGGCGCACGATGACGAAGAACTCGTCGTCAACATCGAGGAGCCCGAAAACAGCTCCTGCGCTGCGTAGTTCACGCAGTTCCGTCTCGGCGGCCGTCAAACTCGTCAGCGCCTTGGGCCGCATCGGGGAACAACGCCATTTCCCCTCTTCCCGCACGACGGCAACGCCGAAGCCGTCGGGCGTATCGGCCTGCGTGGAGGCGCGCTGTGCTCCCATGCGCGCAACGCTAGTCCCTGACCAGCGCCTTGACCAGCGAATCACCGTGGCCTGCGGGTACACAATCAAGCGCCGGACAACCTGGGAAATGTGCCAACCTTGGAGGGTGGCGACGACAACGGTGTGCGTGCTCGGGTTGGGGCTGATGGGCGGTTCGATAATGCGGGCCGCCGCCGCGGCGGGCCGGGAGGTCTTTGGCTACAACCGGTCGGTGGAGGGTGTACAGGGTGCCCGAGCCGACGGCTTTGACGCCACCACCGAAGTCGGCGCGGCGCTGACCCGAGCCGCCGACACCGGAGCGTTGATCGTGCTCGCCGTCCCGATGCCGGCTATGCGGGCCATGCTCGCCCGTATCCGCGAATCGGCCCCGAACTGTCCGCTCACGGACGTCACCAGCGTCAAAAGTGCGGTGCTCGACGAGGTCATCGCCGCCGGTCTGCAGGCACGATTTGTCGGCGGTCACCCCATGGCGGGCACCGCACGCTCGGGTTGGGCGGCCGGACACGCCCAAATGTTCATCGGAGCCCCCTGGGTGATCACTGTGGACGACCACGTCGATCCCGCGGTGTGGTCGATGGTGATGACGTTGGCGCTGGACTGCGGGGCGGTCGTGGTACCGGCTCGATCCGACGAGCACGACGCTGCCGCAGCCGCCATCTCGCATCTGCCGCACCTGCTCGCCGAAGCGCTCGCTGTCACCGCTGCCGAGGTGCCGCTGGCCTTCGCGCTGGCCGCGGGGTCTTTCCGCGACGGCACCCGGGTCGCGAGCAGCCCTCCTGACCTGGTTCGAGCGATGTGTGAAGGCAACTCCGACCAACTGCTGCCGGCAGTCGACCGGGTCATCGGGCTGCTCAGCCGTGCCCGGGATTCGCTGGCCCGCAACGACTCGGTGGCGGACCTTGTCGAAGCGGGTCACGCCGCGCGAACGCGCTACCGCAATTTCCCGCGCAGTGAGATCGTCACCGTCGTCGTCGGGGCGGAGAACTGGCGCGAGGAACTGGCGGCTGCGGGCCGGGCCGGCGGGGTGATCAGATCCGCTCTGCCAAGCCTGGGTAGTCGACGATGAACCCGTCGGCGTCGACGGTGAGGGTGGTGTCGGCGACCGGCGACTTCACCTTGATCACCTCGGGGTTTCCCGGGCGTATGCTGCTGTTGTAGCTGACGATGGCCGCGCTGACGGACATGTCGGGCAGGCTCACATAGACCATCGGCAACGTGATCGACTGCGCCTGCTCGTGCAGACCGAGGCGGCGGATCGGCAACGCGTTGAAGAACGGGCTGAGGACCACGTCGACGTCGAGGGCGCCGTTGTAGGCCGCACGCGACTCCCCCCGCTGATCGCTCACCAGCCACATGTTCTCCTCATCGCGGGCGATGGAGAGTTGGCGTTCCCGCTCGGCCAGCGTGACGGTCAGCCCGATTCGCTTGGTGGCGCCGGCCTCGTCGGTGTGCAGGTCGTAGTAGGCGTGAAATGCCTGAAATGCCGGATTCGTTTCGGCGGCGGCGGCCACGATCTGGCCGTTCGCCTTAATTCGCTTGCCGGACACTTGCACCCGCACCGATTCCATGCGCGAGACGTCGTGTGCACGCCAGGTCAAAATCGCGGACCAGGCGGGCCGCGTCGAATCAGAGGAGGCTGGGTTCACCTGTCCACCGTAGGCGACGGCTCTCGGGTCCGCAGGCCGGTCGGCCAGTCCGGTCCGACCTCGCCGGCGGGCCGTTCCAGCCGCGCCTGCGCGGCCGGGCGGTACCCGGCACCGACAACCACACCGCGAACGCCAGCATGGCGTCGAGGATCAGCGCCAGCGCGGCCACCATGAACGCGCCGACCAAGGCGATGTGAAACTCACGCACCTTGATGCCGTCGATCAGGTAACGGCCCAGCCCGCCGAGGCTGGCGTAGGCGGCCACCGTCGCGGTGGCGACCACCTGCAACGTCGCGGTGCGCAGGCCGCCCAGGATCAGCGGGAGCGCATTGGGCACCTCGACATGCAGTAACACCTGGGTCTCGGTCATGCCCATCGAGCGGGCGGCGTCGACAACCGCGGGGTCGACGTTGGACACGCCCGCATAGCTGCCGGCGAGCAGGGACGGGATGCCCAGCAGCATCAGCGCCACGATCGGCGGCACCAGGCCCAGCCCCCACAGCAGCACACCCACCAGCAGCACGCCCAGCGTCGGCAGCGCGCGCAGCCCGTTGACCGCACCCACCACGAGCAGCGTGCCGCGGCCGGTGTGCCCGATGATCAGCCCGATCGGGATGGCGATCAGCGCCGAAGCCGCCACCGCCGCCGCGGTGTACTGCAAATGCTCCAAGGTCCTGGCGGCCAGCCCGACGGGACCGGCCCAGTTGTTTGCGCTGCAAAGGTACGACAGCGCTTGTTGCAGGTAGTTCATCGGGCGCCGCCCACCACCGGGGCCCTCACCTGGCGCCGACGGTCGCTGCGCGAGGCAGGTTCCCACGGCGTGACCAGCCGGCCGGCCAGCACGATCAGCATGTCGATGACGACCGCGAGCACGAAGATCGCGATTATGCCGGCCACGATCTCGTCGCTCTTGTTCTCCAGGTACCCCTCGGTGAACCAGGTGCCCAGACCGCCAATACCGATCACCGACCCGACCGAGACCATCGCGATATTGGTCACCACGACGACACGCAGACCGGCCACCAACACCGGAATAGACAGCGGCAGTTCGACTTTCAGCATCCGGGTGATCGGCGTGTAGCCGACCGAGGTGGCAGCGTCACGCACCTGCGCCGGAACCGTGTCCAGCGCCTCGGGCACCGCCCGCACCAGCAGGGCGGTGGTGTAGAGCGTCAGCGCGACGATGACATTGGCCTCGTCGAGGATCCGAGTCGGAATGATCAGCGGCAACACCACGAACAATGCCAACGACGGAATGGTGAACATGACACTGGCCGTTACCGTCGTCAGCCGCCGCAGCATCGTGGTGCGCTGCACCAGCACACCCAGTGGCACCGCGATCGCCAGCCCGATCAGCACCGGAACCAGTGACAGTCGCAGATGAATCACGGTGAGCGCCCACGCGGCGCCAAGGTGGGCGATCAGGTAGTGCACTTTCGGCCCTGCCGTTGGGATTCCAGCGCGGCCAGCACGTCGGGGGCCACTATTCCGCCGATGACCGTGCCCTCACCATCGACGGCGATCCCCACCGCCGACGGTGAGGACAGCGCCGCGTCCAGCGCCTGGCTTAGGTTCCCGTCGGGGCGGAGCAGCGAACCGACGGCGGCCACGCTGTCGGACAAGGCCGCGCCGCCGCGGTAGCGTCGGACGCCGTCGGCATCGATCCATCCCAACGGCGTGCCATCCTGGTTGACCACCACAGCCCAGCCGTCCCGAAGTTGCGCGTCGCCGAGATCTGACACATCGGACGCGAAGATCCGTTGGACGTCATGCAGTGGCAGTCCAGTCGAGTCGAAGAACTGCAGCCACCGATAGCCGCGGCCGGCGCCTATGAAGCTCGACACGAAATCGTTGGCCGGCCGCGACAACAGCTGCGCGGGTGCGTCGTACTGCCGCAGCGAACCACCCGGGCCGAACACCGCGACCAGATCGGCCAGCCGGACCGCCTCATCGATGTCGTGCGTGACGAACACGATCGTCTTGTGCAATTCGCCTTGCAAGCGCAGTATTTCGCGCTGCAGCTCGCCGCGGACTATCGGGTCGACAGCGGAGAACGGCTCGTCCATCAACAAGACCGGCGGATCGGCCGCCAGCGCGCGCGCTACCCCGACGCGTTGTTGCTCGCCACCGGAGAGCTGCGCGGGGTAGCGGTTCGCGAGCTTAGGGTCGAGCCCAACCCGTTCCAGCACGGCGTACCCGGCTTTCCGCGCGGCTCGCCGCGACGCACCTTTGAGTACCGGTACTGTCGCGACGTTGTCGATCACCCGTTGGTGGGGCATCAACCCCGCGCCCTGGATGACGTAGCCGATGCCGAGGCGCAGCTTCACCGCATCGACTGTGGAGACGTCCGCGCCGTCGACCGTAACGGTGCCCGAGGTCGGCTCGATCATCCGGTTGATCATCCGCAGCGCGGTGGTCTTGCCGCAGCCGGAGGGGCCGACGAAGACCGTCAGCGTGCCGGCCGCAACGTCCAGGCTCAACTGATCCACAGCGATGGTGCCGTCGGCGTACACCTTGGTGACATTGTCGAAGCTGATCAACCTGGACCTGTTTCTGGCGTCATTGACTTATGGGGTGGTCGAAGCCGTTGTCCCGCACCCAGTTCCGTGCAGCCTGGTCGGGATCGATTCCGGAGTTGCCCGAAACCGCAGCATTGAGCTGGGCCAGACCTGCGGTGGTCAGCTTCGCCGATACCGCGTCCAGGACATCTTTGAGGTGATCTGATTTCTTCTGTGAATTCACCAGCGGCACAATGTTGCCGGCCAGGAAGTTGTGCTCCGGATCCTCAAGCACCACCAAGCGGTTTTCCGGGATGGCCGGTGAGGTACTGAAGATATTCGCGGCGGCAACCGTCCCGTCCAGCAGTGCGCGCACGGTAACCGCACCGCCGCCGTCGCTGATGGCGATGAAGTTGGCCGGGCTGATATCCAGCCCGTACTTCTGCCGCAACCCGGGCAGCCCGGCCGGCCGAGTTGGGAACGCGGACGGCGCCGCGAACTTCACATCGGCTGAATGTGCGGCCAGATCGGCGATTGTTTTCAGGTTCCATGTCGTCGCGGTCGCGTTGGTGACCGTGACCGTGTCGGTGTCGGAGGCGGGTGACGGCGTCAGAATCGACAAGTCACCGGGCAGCCGCTTATACAGCTCCAACTCTACGGCGTCGAGCATGGTCACCATAGCGCCCGGTTGGAAGTACAGCAGCAGGTTGCCGATGTACTCGGGTACCAGGTCGATCGAATGGTCTTTCAACGCTGGGATATACGTCTCGCGGCTGCCGATCCCCATCCGCTTGCCGACATTGAAGCCGTTGGCCTGCAATGCTTGTGCGTAGATTTCGGCCACGATCTTGGATTCCGGGAAGTCGGCCGACCCGACCACGACGGATTTCAGGTCGCCACACATCGCGCCGCCGAGTGGATAGGGGCTGCCGCACGCCGTCACGACCAGCCACATCGTCGCGAGCATAGCCGCTGTCGCCGCGCGATACGCGCGCCGCCGCAGCATGATCATGCAGCCGACACTATCCTCACGAACGATGCGGCGCCGCTGTAGCTCGGGGAGTGGCCAGTTTTCGGCGTGGTTTGTTCCTTTCTGTGTGGGAAAGCGCAAAGATGACACTATGAGCAGCGATTCCCCTGCATCGCCCGATCAACCACCCCAGACGACGACACCGTCCGCCGCGAAGCATGAGGCCGACGCGACAGCCCGGCAGCCGGCGGTCAGGTTCACCCGCGCCGCCGCCGTGTGGACAGCGCTGTTCGTCGGGTTCTTGATCCTTATCGTGCTGCTGATCTTCATCACCCAGAACACCGCGTCGGCACAGCTGGCCTTTTTCGGCTGGCGCTGGACGCTACCGCTCGGGGTGGCAATCCTGCTGGCGGCGGTGGGTGGCGGGCTGATCACCGTGCTCGCCGGCTCCACCCGGATCTACCAGCTGCGCCGGGCGGCGAAGAAGAACCTCACGGCCCGTTAATAGGCGACGCGACTACGTGCGCGGCTTGGCAATCTGGGCCAGTCCGCGGGCGATCAATGATGCCACTGGGTTTGCCGAAATCGCCCACCCAGACAGCGATCGTGTCGGACGGTGTGCAAGTCGACGAGTACCCGGATCAGCGCGTCAACACAGGCTTCGATGACGGCCTTGTCGCCAAGCGCTTCGAGTTCGGCGCGACGGCGCACGATTTGCCCGGCAACGTATCCGACAATCTGGAACGGTGCGCCGAGCACCGAGTCGTCGCACATGCTGACCGCGCGCCACCGGAACCGCCGTGTTCTGGATTGCCCGGCTGCTCCTCACCCGTTGCGGCCGCATCGTCGCCGAGCTACGTGGATTGCCCGGCTCGCCCACGCAAGCGGGGGACCCCACGCTGCCGCTGCACGACCCGCATCGTCACCGGCTACCGCCGCTGGTTCCGCGGCAGCAGGTCCCACACGTGTTCGGTGCAGTTGATCGCCGCCACGCTGGCTTGACCGGAGCGGGAGAACAACAGCCGCGTCACCGACACGTAGTCGATGGGAAAGGACAGCAGCCGGGCTGTCCCCAGAATCTCGTGCAGTACCACGTTGATCACCCCGCCGTGGCTGAATACCGCCACCGTGTCCTCCGGATCTGCGGCGCTGACGACGGCGTCGACGGCCGCGCGCACCCGCGCGCGGAAGCCGGCCTCGTCAACCGAGGTGGGCAGGTGCCCCTCGGCGATCCGCGCCCACTCCTGCGGATACTCCTCGCGGATCTGCTCGATGGGGACATACACCAGCAGGTCGCGGTCGTATTCGGCGAACCTCTTGTCGATCTCGACAGGCAGTTCACGCGCCGCCGCGATCGGTTCCGCGGTCTGGATCGCACGGCGCTGCGGGCTGCTCACCACCCTGGCGATGGGAAATCTAGCCAGCGCTTCTGGCAGACGTGCGACCTGTGCCAACCCGGCATCGGACAAGTCGGGGTCGGAGCCCTGGCCGTGTTCGCTGCGCAGCGGCAAGGCGTGCCGCACCAGAAGCAGTTGCATGTCGTCTTCCTGTCGTCGGCCGAGTGCGGCTGTCGGCGCGGCATGTTTCGCGCGGACAACCTACACGGGAAGTGTTGTGCCGGTTTCATGTTCGGCAAACTCAAACACCTTCTCAGCTGCCGCGTAATCGCATGCGACAGCGGATCGGCCGATCAGCACCGGACCGCCCCGCAGACCGAACCGGCCGTCGACACCGATGTAGCTGCCGGGCGGAATTGGCTCGCTGATGCAGTACAGCGTCGGCGCGGCCCCTTCGTCGATGTCGTTGCCGACTAGGTTTGCCACCGCCCTGACCGCCCGATCCGCCGCCGCCATCAGCGGCGTATCGGACATGTGGGACAGATTCGAGGCCACCCAACCGGGGTGGGTGAGCTGCGTGACCACCGGTGACTGCGCCGCGCGTAACCGGCGGTCCAGTTCTAGGCCCCACAGCATCACCGCCAGTTTCGAACGCGCGTAGGCGCCCATCACCGCCCATCTGTGTGACCGCAGGTGCATGTCGTCGAGCCGCAGTGTCGCCGATTTGTGGGCCTCCGACCCGACGTTGATGATCTGCGAGCGCACCCGTCCGAACAGCAAGTTTGTTAACGCAAAGGGCCCCAGGAAGTTCGTGCCGAGCGTCGTCTCAAAGCCGTCCGCGGTGTCGGCGCGGTGCCGGGTGAGGGTGCCGGCGTTGTTGATCAGGATGTCGACGTCGTCGTCGAGCAGGTCCGGGAATGCCCGGACCGACGAGAGGTCGGCGAGATCAAGTTTGATGACCGAGGTGGAGCCGCCAATTTCTGCGGCGCGCTGCACACCCAACTCGGTGTTGCGGACGGCCAGGATCACGTGTGCACCCGCGCGGGCGAGGGCGCGTGCTGTTGCCAGGCCCACCCCATTGGTCGCTCCGGTCACGATGACGCGCTTGCCGGTCAGGTTGCCGAGTCGACTGGGCGACCACGGTCTCGTCACGCCATGAGAGTAATCTCGCTGGGTTTCGCGTCGGCATACGAGCGACCCGCGGGCTGGGCCCTGCCAGAGTCTTGCTTCATCCACCCGCGCCAGCTGGGACATCGACGGCGGATACGGGATGCAGCGATGGGCATCGGACTCGGATGTGCGCCTCGCAGAAGGGCCGTCCGGCTGTAAGGACCGACTCACCAACGATCACCGGCGCGGTCGCGCTGAAGCGCACAACCGCGCCGGTGGTCGGTGCTCTTAGCTCTCGCCTAGCGTGCTGTGCAGCGACTTCGTGGCCTCGGTGATCACGGCCAAGACCTTAGCTCTCGCGTCGGCGAGCTTTGCTTTCTGCTCATCGGTGCCAGACCAGGCGATCCGCCGTGCCAGTCCGGCAAGTTCGTAGAGGCCCCAGCGGATCTTGATGACGTCGCCGAACTGGGCGGCCCGGGCCAGGAACGCGTGGGCGGTCTCGCTGCTGATACCCCGCCATGCCAACACGTTTTTGCCGAGCTCGGTCAGGGTGGCCACGCCGCCCTCGACCGTCACCAAGCCGCGACCCGCGAGCAGCCCAATGGCGAGCTCCGCCACTTCCTGCGGTGGGGTGAAGGCGCCGTCGGTGGCGTCGGAGGTGCGCTGCACGATCTGCGCGGCATCAGCCGGGCCGTCGAGCAGCAGTGCCAGCGTGCCAAACGCTGCCCGCTTGAGGAAGAAGCCACGCCCACCAAAGCCACGCCCAAAACCGGGCCCACCAAAACCGAAGCCAGGCCCACCCCAGTCAGGCCCACCAAAGCCAGGCCCACCAAAGCCAGGCCCACCGGGGAATCCGGGCCCACCGAAGCCAGGCCCACCGGGGAATCCGCCATAAACCATGTTTGTCTTCCTTCCCTGTGATGACGACCGGCCACGGTCGCCGTGTCCATCGTAATCAACCTTGTTGATACAGGTCAACATAGTTGATCTAACTGATAGCTTCGCACGTCGATTGCTCGGTGTCGAGCGAGGGCCACAAGTCAGAGCTTTCCCAGCCAGTTATCGAGTGCGCTCCAATATGAATCCGACGGCGCGGTGGCCACCGGCGTCGGCCCGTGTCGGGGTGGTCATATCAAGCACTTTGCGCGCCTGGTCCACGACCGGAGTGTGGGGGTCCAGTGTGGAGAGATACTTTTCGTGTGCGGCGAGGGATTCAACGGCGACGTCGATGAAGCCGTCGACCGTTTCGATGTGCGTAACTGCTGGCCCGATTGAAAAAAGCCAGCGCGGGGGCTCGGTCAGGCTGTCATAGGCGGCGACGACCGCGGCCGCGAACTCCACGTGGTCGCGCTGATTCGGAGCTCCTGGCGCCCATTCCGGTCCGCCATACACGGTCAGCGCAATGTCGGGCTTCAGCTCCGTGAGAGTATCTGCGATCTTCTTGCGCAGTTCGGGGCTGTTGCGGATATTGCTGTCCGGGAAGTCCCAGAAATCCAGGTCGCGTACCCCGACAATCGCCGCGGCTCGTCGCTGCTCTCCTTCACGTACCCGGCCAGTTTCGTCGGGCGGCATTCCTGCGATACCCGCCTCACCGCGGCAAGCGAAGACATAGCGAACCATCTTGCCAGCGGACGTCCATTTCGCCACCGCTGCCGCCGATCCGTACTCGGGATCATCGGGGTGTGGCACCAGTAATACGGCAGTGCGCCAATCAGCGGGAAACGGTTCGGCCATCTGGCAAGGCCTTTCCTCGTTCGAACAGCGGGAGTTGGCATATCGGGGCTCACATCGGCGACACTCATGCCAGGCTCCAGAGCGCACGCACGCGGCGGCGGCAGTCAGCCCAGATGCGCCGATAACAGCCAAGCGCCGACCGACTTGCGGCCGTCGGGCTCGTCTTCGAACTTCATTTGGGGCGCACCCGGCATCTCCGTGACGCCTTCCGGGAAGTTGGCGTAGATGCGGGCAGGCTTGATCTCGTCGATCACCCAATACTTTGAAACGATTTCGCGCAGTTCGTCAGCGGTGACCGCGTACGGTGGACCCTCCGGGATCGCCGCCTTGTCGAAGACCAGCACGAAGTAGGACGCGCCCGGTTCGGCGGCACGCACTATCGATTGCTGATATCCCTCTCTGGCCTCGACCGGGATTGAGTGAAATAGCGTGCTGTCGACGATGGTGCCGAACCGTCCGTCGTAACCGGTGAACGAACTGATGTCGGCCACCTCGAAGCTGGCGTTGGCCAGGCCCCGCTTCTCGGCCTCGCGGCGGGCCAAGTCGATGGCGGTGGGTGAGAGGTCCAGTCCCACCGTGGTGTACCCGCGTTCGGCGAGGTATAGCGAGACGGCGGCTTCCCCACAGCCAACGTCGAGCACCTCGCCGTGAAACTTGCCCGGCTCGAGCAGGGTGGCCAGCTCGGGCTGGGGTTCACCAAGGCTCCACGGGGGACGCACACCCACCCCTATTTGGGCGGATTCGCCGCGGTAGACCGAATCGAACTCGAAATCGAAGTCTTCACTCATGGCGTCTTGTCTATCAACTTGCTTGATATGTGTCAAGATGTTTGACATGCCTGAATATGAGGATCAGCCGTTGGGCTATCTGCTCTATCGCGTGATGACGGTGCTGCGGCCCCAGGTGACGGCGGAGTTGGGGCCACTCGGGCTAGGGTTACCAGAGTTCGTGTGCCTGCGGATTCTGTCCATGTTCCCGGGTCAATCCAGCGCCGAGCTCGCCCGTAACACCAATGTGTCACCACAAGCGATGAACCTGGTGCTGCGCGGGCTGCAGGACATGGGCGCGGTAACGCGGCCGGCTACGGTGTCGTCGGGCCGGGCGCTGCCGGCTCGGCTTACCAGCAAGGGCAGGGCGCTGTTGAAGCGCGCCGAAGCTGCCGTGCACGTTGCCGACGAGCGACTACTGGCCCACCTCACGCCCACCGAGCGCCGTGAGTTCAAGCGACTCCTCCACGCGGTGGGTGCGCGACCGGTCGATAGCGTCACGGCTTACCCGCCATGCTCGAGTTAAAAGTCGTCGTCGGAAGCACCCGAGCTCCCCTAGGGGGCCGCGCGGAGAATGCTATTCTCTGCATGGAGAGCGAGGCGTTCCTGTGACTGTGCCGGTGAGCGGACCCCGACTGGACCCGGACGTTTTGGGTCGCTGGCTGGACACGCACAACGCGCCTGGCGACGGGGAGGAGCCCGCCCTGGAACAGCTGGGCGGCGGCTCCCAGAACACCCTCTATCTGATCCGGCGCGGTGGAGAGCGCATGGTGCTGCGGATGCCGGGCGCCCGGGCCGACGCGGCCCGCATCGACGGCCTGCTGAGGGAGATCCGGCTGGTGCGGGCGTTGTCCGGCACCGACGTGCCCCATGCTGAGCTGATCGCCGCCGACGATGCCGGCGATCTGCTCGGCATGCCTTTCTATGTGATGCGGGCGATCGACGGGTGGAGCCCGATGGACGGCGGCTGGCCGGCTCCTTTCGACACCGACCTAGTCGCCCGGCGCGGGTTGGCGTTCGAACTCGTCGGCGGCGCCGCCAAGCTGGGGCGGGTGGATTGGCGCGCCCAAGGGCTGGAGGGTTTTGGCCGTCCCGACGGATTCCACGAGCGCCAAGTCGATCGCTGGTTGGCCTTTCTCGACACCTACCGGGTGCGCGATTTGCCTGGGCTGGACGAGGCCGCCGATTGGTTGCGCCGCAACCGGCCCGCGCATTACACGCCGGGCATCATGCACGGCGACTACCAGTTCGCCAACGTGATGTTCGCCCACGGCGCTCCGGCCGAGCTGGCCGCGATCGTGGACTGGGAGATGACCACGGTCGGCGACCCGCTGCTGGATCTCGCATGGGCGCTGCTGGGGTATGACGGCGAACATCCGCGGGCGGACGGCTTCTATCTCGACCTGACCGGCATGCCGACGCGCAGCGAATTGCTGGAGCACTACGAGAAGGTCGGTGGGCTTTCCACCGAGAACATCGACTACTACCTGGTGCTGGCCAACTGGAAACTCGGCATGGTGCTGGAGAAGACCCATGCCGCCGGGGTTAGGACGGGAAAGGTCGATCCCAAGATCACCGAGGCGTTCGGGCCGATGATCCTGCAACTCATCGCTACCGCTGCGAAACTGGCGCGGTCCCTGCCGACGAAGGGGCGCTGAAATGGGTTACGCCGACCAGCTTTTCGACCTCACCGACCGGGTGATACTGATCACCGGCGGCAGCCGGGGACTCGGGCGCGAAATGGCGTTTGCCGCCGCCCGCTGCGGCGCCGACGTCGTGATCGCCAGCCGCAAGATGGAGAACTGTGTGGCCACCGCCAAAGAGATCGAGGCCGAGACCGGGCGAACAGCAATGCCCTACCAGGTGCACGTCGGGCGGTGGGACGAGCTCGACGGCCTCGTCGAGGCGACATACGACCGCTTCGGCAAGGTCGACACCTTGATCAACAACGCCGGCATGTCGCCGATCTACGACAAGCTGACCAACGTCACCGAGAAGCTGTTCGACGCCGTGGTCAACCTCAACCTCAAGGGCCCGTTCCGGTTGTCGGCATTGGTGGGTGAGCGGATGGTCGCGGCCGGCCGCGGATCGATCATCAACGTGAGTTCCGCCGGGTCGCTGCGCCCGGGCGCCGACATCATTCCCTACGCCGCAGCTAAAGCCGGGCTCAACGCCATGACGGAGGGTTTCGCGCGGGCGTTCGGCCCCACCGTCCGGGTCAACACGCTGATGGCTGGTCCGTTTTTGACGGATATCAGCAAGGCCTGGCAGTTGGAAGAGGCGACACAGAACCCGTTCGCTCACCTTTCGCTGCAACGGGCCGGCAACCCACCCGAAATCGTCGGCGCCGCACTGTTTCTCGCCTCGGACGCGTCCAGCTTCACCACCGGCTCGATCGTGCGGGCCGACGGCGGGATCCCCTGAGAGGAGCACGGCAGATGTCATGGGATTTCTCCACCGAACCGGAGTTCGAGAAAAAACTCGACTGGATCCGCGGGTTCGTCCGCGAGGAAGTCGAGCCGCTGGAGGTGCTCTTCCCCGGCTGCGAGTTCCTGCCACTGAACGACGAGCGCCGCAAGATCGTCGATCCGCGCAAACAGCAGGTTCGCGACCAAGGGCTGTGGGCCCCGCACCTCGGCCCAGAACTCGGCGGGCAGGGCTTCGGCACGGTCAAGCTGACGCTGATCAACGAAATTCTGGGCCGCAGCCCCTGGGCGCCGATAGTGTTCGGGACGCAGGCGCCAGACACCGGCAACGCGGAGATCCTGGCCCGCTTCGGCACCCAGGATCAGAAGGACCGCTATCTGTCGGGGTTGCTGTCCGGGGGGATCTTCTCGTGCTTCTCGATGACGGAGCCGCAAGGCGGGGCCGATCCGCGCGTCTTCACTACCCGCGCCGTGCGAGACGACGACGACTGGGTGATCACCGGGCGAAAGTACTTCTCCTCCAATGCCTCTGTCGCATCGTTCTTCATCGTCGTCGCGATCACCGATCCCGACGTGCCGGTCCATCGCGGGGCGTCGACGTTCTTGGTCCCGGCGGGCACTCCGGGGCTGGTGGTCGAAGCCACCCACCATCTGGTCGGCGCGCACCCGCACGAGCCCGGTCATTCCCTGGTGCGCTACGACGGGGTCCGCGTACCTGCTGACGCACTGCTTGGCGAGCCCGGCCAGGGCTTCATGATCCTGCAGACCCGATTGGCCGGTGGCCGGCTGCATCACGCGATGCGCTCCATCGGGATGGCGCAACGCGCGATCGACATGATGGCCCGTCGCGCCAAAAGCCGCTTCACCCAGGGCAGCTCGCTGGCCGACAAGCAGTTGGTGCAGGCGTTCATCGCGGACTCCTACACGGAGCTGATGCCGTTCCGGCTCGCGGTGCTGCACGCCGCCTGGCTGATCGATAACATCGGCGAGCACGCAGCGCGCGCCGAGATCGGTGCCTGCAAGATCTTGGCGTCGCAGGTGCTCAAATCGATTGGCCTGCGCGCGATCCAGGTGCACGGCGCGCTGGGGCTCACCGACCAGCTGCCGTTGACCACCGTGCTCCTCGGCGGGGTGGCGCTCGGGTTGGCCGACGGGCCCACCGAGGCGCACAAGGTCAACCTGGCGCGGCTGCTGCTCAAGGACTACGAGGCCGAGGACCCGGAATGGCCCAGCGAAATGCTGGACAACCGCCTGACAGCCGCCCGAGCCAAATATGGTGACCTTGTCGATCGCGTTCCGGCGCTGCCTGATTCGCCGTGAGCAGCAGGGTCGCCGCGGCCGTCGAGCGCGCACTCGACGACCGCCAGCGTGAAGCCACCGAGGAAGTCGAACGCATCCTGGCCGCAGCGGTGCGGGTGATGGAACGCGTCGCGCCCGAGCCACCACGCGTCAGCGACATCGTCGCCGAGGCGGGCTCGTCGAACAAGGCGTTCTACCGGTATTTCGCCGGCAAGGACGATCTCATCCTGGCCGTCATGGAACGCGGGGTGGCGTTCGTGGTCTCCTATTTGCAGCATCAGATGGCCAAAGAATCCCGCCCGGAAGACAAGATCGCGCGCTGGATCGAGGGAACGCTGGCGCAGGTCGCCGACCCCCACCTGATCAGCATGAGCCGAGCGGCGGTTGGGCAGATGTCGGCCGCCGCTAACGTCGACGAGGAGATCATGCGGCCGCTGCGAGATCTGCTGACCGAGCCGGTCACCACGTTGGGGAGCACCGACATCCGTCGCGATGCGGACGCGGTGTTCTTGTGCACGGCCGCAACAATGCGGCGTTACGTGGGTTCTACCGACCGACCCGGCCGCGATGACATCGAGCACCTGGTGCGGTTCTGCCTGCGCGGACTGGGTGTGACGCGAAGGGCGGGTCGCTGATGCGCGCGGTGATGTGTCATCACTACTGCCCTCCAGAGGACCTGGTTATCGACGACGTCCCCGATCCGGTACCGGGTCCCGGCCAGCTGCTGGTGCGGGTGCACGCGGCTGCGGTGAACTTCCCCGATGTCCTGCTGATTGCCGGCAAGTATCAGGTTCGGGTGCCGGTGCCGTTCACACCGGGCTTCGAGCTCGCCGGTGAAGTGGTTGCGGCCGGTGACGGCGCGTCGTTCGGCCCTGGTGAGCGGGTGTTCGGGTCGGTGATGACCGGCGCGTTCGCCGAGCAGGCGCTGCTGGACCCAGGGTCGGCGTCTCGGATGCCAGACAGCGTGGACTTCGCCGAGGCCGCGGCGTTCGGCGTCACCTATCGCACCGCCTACCACGCGCTGCGCTCGGTTGCCCGAGTCGCCGAAGGGGATTGGGTGGTCGTTCTTGGCGCCGCCGGCGGTGTCGGGCTGGCCGCGGTCGACCTGGCGGTCGCCATGAAGGCCCGGGTGCTGGCCGCGGCGTCAAGTCCCGAGAAGCTCGAGGTGTGCCGGCAGCGCGGCGCCGAAGCCACCGTCGACTACGACCGGGAGGATCTGAAATCGGCCATCCGCGAGCTCACCGATGGCGGCGCGCGGATCGTCATCGACCCGGTGGGCGGGCAGTACTCGGAGCCGACGCTGCGCGGTCTGGGTCGCGGCGGAACCTTCATCACCCTCGGCTATGCCGCAGGCACGATCCCAGCTATTCCGCTGAATCTCGTTCTCCTCAAGGACATCACAATCCGTGGCATGGAGATCCGGACCTTCAGCAGCGATCACCCCGACGACGCCGCACGCGACACGTCAGAGTTGGCTCAGATGTTCGCCGACGGCCAAATCCGGCCCTACATCGGCGCGCGATTCCCGTTGGCCGACACCGCGGCGGCGTTGCGGCATGTGGCCGGGCGAAAAGCGGTCGGCAAGGTGGTCATCGACGTCACGGCGTGACGATGTTGAAGTTCGGATCGGGCCGGTCGAGGACGCCCAGGAACGCGTGCAACGCCGCTTCGTCGCCGGACACGTCCAGGCCCGGTGAGCTGACGTCGCCTATCACCACCGCGAGCAGCCGAATCTTGGTGTCCAAGTTCACTGTGACGTCCGCGGTCGTAGGGTCAGCGGCAACTTTGCGGTGGACCAGCACGCCGTTGCGCAGCGTGAGCCGGTAATTGGCATCCAGGTCGGCGAAGGTTATGTCGACCGCCAGGTCCAAGTCCCAGGCGCGCGGGCCGTTGACACTAATGGCGAGGCTGTCGAAGATCTGCTCCGGTGTCAGTCCTGACAGCAGGGAAGGCGATGCCACCTGCGTCGCTGTGCCGACGTTGCCGTCGCGCAACTCGGTCGCACCGGTCAGGAAGAAGTTGCGCCATGTCGCGTTTTCGGCGCCATAGGCCAGCTGCTCCAGCGTGTCGGAGTACAGCGCGCGGGCTGCGGCATGGTTGTCGTCGGCAAACACCGCGTGATCGAGCAGTGTTGCTGCCCAACGGAAGTCACCGTCGTTGAACGCGGTCTTAGCAAGCTCGACGACTCGGTCGATCCCGCCCATCGCGTCGATGTAGCGGGCGGCCAGCGCCTGCGGCGGGTGGGGCCACAGCCGGGCCGGGTTACCGTCGAACCACCCCATGTAGCGCTGGTAGATCGCCTTCACGTTGTGGCTGACCGACCCGTAATACCCATGGGTGTGCCACGCCTTCTCCAGCGCGGGCGGCATTTGCAGCATTTCGGCGATTTCCACACCGGTGTGGCCCTGGTTGAGCAGTCGCAGTGTCTGGTCGTGCAGGTAGGCGTACATGTCCCGTTGCAGGGACAAGAACTCGACGATGCGTTTGCGTCCCCAGGTGGGCCAGTGGTGGGAGGCGAACAGGACATCGGTTCGGTCGGCGAAGGTGTCGATCGCCTCGGTGAGGTATCCCGACCAGGCATG
This sequence comes from Mycobacterium sp., assembly GCA_035625875.1. Classification (GTDB taxonomy): domain Bacteria; phylum Actinomycetota; class Actinomycetes; order Mycobacteriales; family Mycobacteriaceae; genus Mycobacterium. Next base: position 18,519 of record DASPOT010000385.1, read on the forward strand.
CGGGTCGCGCACCAGCGCGCCGCGCAGGGTCAGCAGGTTGTGCAGGTTATGAGTGGCGTTCTCGGCCATGCACAACGCGCGGAATCGCGGGAAGTAGAAATGCATTTCGGCGGGAGCCTCACTGCCTGGCGCCATCTGGAACTCGGTCTCCACGCCGTCGATGGTGTGCGTCTCACCGGTTGCCCTGATGTCGACCGTGGGGGTGATGACGGCCACTTCGCCGGTCGACGGTGTCTGTCCCAGCCCACAGCCCACCTGTCCGAACGGGCCGCGTTCCAGCAGTGCGCCATACATGTAGGTGGCCCGGCGGGTCATCGCCGGACCCGCGAACACGTTCTCTTGGACCGCATGCTCAAGGAACCCTTCCGGGGCCAGCACCGCCACCCTGCCCGCGTCCACTTCCGCTTGCGAGGTGACGCCCAGAACGCCGCCGAAATGATCGACGTGGCTGTGGGTGTAGATGACCGCGACGACCGGGCGATCACCGCGGTGCGCGCGGTAAAAACCCAGTGCCGCAGCGGCTACCTCGGTGGACACCAGTGGGTCGATGACGATGATTCCGGTGGCGCCCTCGATGAAGGTGATGTTCGAGATGTCGAAGCCGCGGACCTGATAGATACCCGGCACCACCTCATAGAGGCCTTGTTTGGCGGCCAGGGTCGATTGTCGCCACAGGCTGGGATGTACCGATGTCGGCGCGTCGCCGGCGAGGAAAGAGTATGCATCGTTGTCCCACACCACACGGCCATCGGCAGCCGTGATGACGCAGGGGGACAGCGCGGCGATGTATCCACGGTCAGTGTCGTCGAAATCCGTTGTGTCGTAGAAGGGCAGCTCACGTTGGTGGTGCGCCGACATGATGATCTCGGCTGGGGGTTTCTGGTCCACTTGCATGACATTGCCAGCAACGCAGGCGCGTCGGAGGAAAACCGCGCAATCGACAAGGCAATCGTGAAACCACTTTTTTGGGCTGCTCTGGGCGGGCGCGGCTTACTGGCGTGGGGATTGATTTTTAGCGGATTTGCCTTATCCGGTTCCCTCAACCTGCATACTGCCGAGACGGTCCATCAATGTTGATGGACCGCCACCATGCAAAGGAGAACAGGTGAAACGTGAAATGGCGATCGCTGCAGCAGCGACGGCGATCGTAATCGCAGGTTTGTCTGGCTGTTCCAGCCACAAGGCAACTACCAGCGGTCCCGGGGGATCCGCGGTGGTAAACGCCCCAGCGTCCAAGGCGAAGGTCACCATCGACGGCAAGGACCAGAACGTGGGCGGGGCGGTCTCCTGCGTCACCACGGGCGGCAACGTCAAGATCGCGATCGGCGGGGCAGCGACCGGCGTTGGCGCCGTGCTCACCGACGCCAACCCGCCTCAGGTGAAGTCGGTCGGGCTGGGCAACGTCAACGGTGTAACGCTGGGATACACGGCGGGTACCGGTCAAGGCAATGCCGAGGCGACTAAGAGCCCTAACAGCTACAAGATCACCGGGACGGCGACCGGCGTCGACATGTCCAACCCGATGCAGCCGGTGAACAAGCCCTTCGAGATCGACGTGACCTGTTCCTGACCTCGCGACGACGCGGCCGAACGGCCGCGGAGAAGACGGGCAATCAAATCCGGCCCGGCGACGGTGCGGTCGTTCGCCCCAGAGGTTAGTCACCGCGATGTTGGCGACGCTCTACCGAGCGCCGTCCTGCTGAGGTCTGCTTCTCTGCCAGCCTGGTCCCGGTCGAGGCGTGTGATCGGCTCATGAACCACATCGCAGATGTAAGCGATGGTGCGATCCGCTACGAGACAACGACACCACGATGGGCCCTGCGCTGATCAACGGGCCGCGATGGCCAACGCCCTGCACCCCGATGCGATCGTCAGTATCCACGCCGACGGTGGACCTCCGTCTGGTCGCGGTTTTCACGTCAACTACTCCAGCCCGCCGCTCAACGACGCCCAAGCCGGGCCGGCCATGCAGTTCGCCACGATCATGCGAGACCAACTAGTGGCCGCTGGAATGCAGCCGTCCACCTACACCGGTTCCGACGAACTCTATGGCCGCCCGGACTTGGCCGGCCTCAACCTTTCGCAATACCCGTCTATCCTGATCGAACTCGGCAATATGAAAAATGCCGACGAAGCTATCCAGATGACCAGCCCGGACGGGCGTTCTAAGTATGCCGCCGCCGTCCAAGGCATCACGACCTACCTCGCCCAAAAGGCAAGCCCAAAGCAGTAGCACCTGCTCACAATTCGTCAGGGTTACCTCACCCTGGCAACGGATACCCGGCGCCGACCCACCTCGGTCGGGTCTGACGGCACCCCGGCACAGGAGCGCGCCCCGTCGTCATGCCAAGACCGCGTTCGCCGATTCATGACGGAACAGTGCGAATCTTCGCGATGATGATCGCAGACTCCCCTGACGCTCGCCGCGACGGTACCGCCGATACAGCGGCCCGTGTCGTGTGTTGGTGGCTAGCTGCGCCAGTTCGCGACTCACCGTGAGATGTAGTGCCCTGCGTATCTTGGCCGAGATGCTTTTTCGGCGCGGGCCTTTGGCGGAAACATCGGCCGCACCGATAGCGCTCAACGGGGGTGTTGGTGTCGCCGTCGTCAACCCATGTTGTAGTGATCGCTATAAATGTGGAAGTAATGGCTGGTGTTGGGGACGAAATTCGCTTTTGTCGGTTGCTATGCGGGGTCTGCGAGGGGCAGCCGCACCGTGAACTCCGTGTGGCCCGGCGCGCTTTCGACCGCAATCATGCCGTCGTGCGCCTTGACCACCGCCGACACGATCGCCAGACCCAGCCCGGTGCTGCCGCCCTTACGGGAGCGCGAGGTGTCGCCGCGGGCGAACCGCTCGAACACCTCCGACTGCAGCTGCTCCGGAATGCCCGGACCGTTGTCAATCACCTTGAGCACGCAATGCGTTGGCTCGGTGGTCAACCGCGTCGTGACCACGGTTTCCGGGCCGGTGTGGATGCGGGCGTTGGCGAGCAGGTTGGTCAGCACCTGATGTAGCCGGGGCCCGTCGCCGGCGACTACCACTGGCTCGTCGGGCAGGTCGAGCTCCCACCGGTGATCCGGTCCAGCCACGTATGCATCGTTGACCGCGTCGACCGCCACGCGCGAGAGGTCCACCGGTTCGCGTTCCAGCGGCCGACCGGAGTCCAAGCGGGCGAGCAGCAGCAGGTCCTCGACGAGGCGAGTCATGCGCTCGGTCTCGGATTCCACGCGGCTCATCGCGTGCGCCACCGCGTCGGTGTCCTCGCGCATCCGTTGCGCCAGTTCGGTGTAACCGCGGATCGCGGCCAGCGGCGTGCGCAGTTCGTGACTGGCGTCGGCGACGAATTGGCGCACCCGGGTCTCACTGGCCTGCCGCGTCGACAGCGCGGCCGCGATGTGGTCAAGCATGCGATTCACCGCCGACCCGAGTTGGCCTACCTCGGTGTGGGGGTTCGTGTCGGGTTCGGGCACCCGCACCGGTAAAGCGACTTCACCGCGGTCCAACGGTAGATCGACGACTTCGCCCGCAGTCTGCGCGACGCGCTGCAGCGGCGCCAGCGCCCGCCGGATGATCACGATGCCGGCCATCGTCGCGGCAGCCATCGCGACCACCGTAACCACCCCGAAGATCATCAGTACCCGCATCCTGGTGGCGTCCACATTTGCCATCGACAGACCTGTGACGATGACATCGCCGTCGCGCCGGGCCGGGGTGGCTACCAGGCGGTATCGGCCGAGGCCGTCGAGATCGCGGGTCACCGGCGTGCGGTTGGCAGCGATTGCCGCAAGTTGCGCCTTGGCGGTATCGGTCAACGCGGCCCGAGAACCACTGCTGGTCAGGTAGCCGGCGTCGACCGCAGTGCCGTGACTTACCACGGCCGCGACCATGCCCGCCGGCTGACCCGGGGCATCGAGAAACCGAGGGCCTGGGCCAGGGGCCGGGACTCGCGGGTGCCGCCACGGCGCAGGCGGGGGTGGCGGTACACCGTAAACCGCCGCCGAGCGGTGGGAGGCGCCGTGCAATTGCTCATCGAGTTGGCCCACCAGGTACCGGTCCAACGCCAGCTCGGTCACCGCGCCGATCCCGACACACGCAATGGCGAGCACGAGGACCTGACCGACCAACAGCCGAAGCCGAAGCGACCAGATTCGGCGCGTCCTAGCGGGCCGGCTTGAGGACATAGCCGGCGCCCCGCAGTGTGTGGATCATGGGTTCGCGCCCACTGTCGATCTTTTTGCGTAGGTAGGAGATGTACAGCTCCACGATGTTGGATCGGCCGCCGAAGTCATAGCTCCACACCCGGTCGAGGATCTGCGCCTTGCTCAGCACCCGCTTGGAGTTTCGCATCATGAACCGCAGCAGCTCGAACTCGGTGGACGTCAACGAGATCGGATCCCCGCCGCGGGTGACCTCGTGGCTGTCCTCATCAAGCACCAAGTCCCCCACGACGATCTGCGCACCACTGTCGACCGTCGTCACCCCGGTGCGCCGCAGCAGCGCCCGCAGCCGCAGCACCACTTCTTCGATGCTGAACGGTTTGGTGACGTAGTCGTCGCCGCCGGCGGTCAGCCCGGCGATGCGGTCTTCCACCGCGTCCTTCGCCGTCAGCAGCAGCACCGGCAACTGGGGATTCTGCTCGCGCAGTTTGCGCAGTACGTCAAGCCCGCTCATGTCGGGCAGCATGACGTCCAAGACGACGACGTCGGGCCGCTGGGCGCGGGCGGCGGCAATCGCCGATGATCCGTCAGCAGCGGTGGCGATGTTCCAGCCCTCGTATCGCAGCGCCATCGACACCATCTCGGCGAGGACAGCTTCGTCGTCGACCACTAGCACGTTGATTGGGTTGCCGTCCGCACGGCGCATCACGACACGCTCGACCGATGTCTGGGGCACGGCTTCAAGTATCCGCGCATGAATGGGTCGAACCTGTGCCGACCCTATGCGTACGCTGTGAAACCGTTACGCGTCAGTACCAGTAGCGCCTGCCGGCGACCGGACGGCCGACACTGCCCAAGATCCAGAACACCGCACCGATCACCAGCAGGATGATGCCGAGCACCCACAGCAAGTGGATGCTGAAGACAAACCCGAGGATGAGCAAGATGACTCCGACGGCAATCATGACGACTCCATTCCTATGAGGTGTTCGATGTCGACTGCTTTCATCGAACTGGGTTGCGGCAAATGGCAACCTGCTTTCGGGTTGACACCCGCGTAGTTCAATGGCCCCGCGATCACGGTTAGCGCGATGTTTGCGGCTGTGGCACAAGTGGTGTCCCCGCCCTTGAAGTAGTCGCGCTGCCACGCCGCGAGCGCCCCGATCAGTAACCACACCAGCACAACCACGCCAATGATTTCGCCAGCCCGCGTCCGGTGCCGCATCGTGGACCTCCATCGTGTCGCCACAACCCCCGGCGGAATTGGCGTACCCGGCCGACGAATTTCCAAACATCGGCCGACAAATTTTCAAAACGATCACTCACTGCAAAAGTCGATCCAAGTCGTGCCTTCGGGCGAACCGCGGCCTTAGCTTCTGCCCCGGCGCACGGGGAGTGCGCGGCGTTCATTTACATCAGCCCGCCCCGCATCTTGGCTGTTGACAAAGAGCAGGGCGCTGTCCAACCCGAGCTATCTCCGCCGCGGATGGCGAGGAGCGAGCCACGCTGCGGCCCGCCTCTTCGACGCCCGGGCCAACCAGGCGTCCTGGATCAGCTCGGCCAACTCGGTTCGGCTGATTTCTGCCAACCGACTGGCCCGCACCAATACCGAGGGATGTCCGTCGAAATGGTCCGTGGTGAAAAACGGCGACCCCGGATCCTGGACCAGCGCCAGCTTGTCGCTCTCAGATTCCACCCACAGCATGATCACGTCGGTGTAGCGTTCGCCGGTGACCGGATCCGTCGCGTCAGGTTGCGCAGTCCGGAAGAACACGAACGACTTGCCACCGACCTGATAGATCGGGTTGCCTTTCGGTCCTTCCACGCGCGTGACGTGCGGCATCGACGCGGCGATCTCGTGGACATCGCCGACCCGGGCGGGCCGATCAGCCATAGCGTTCGACGATAACGGCCGCCATCAAGCGCAGCGTGAGCCGGCGTGCGTACGACGGCCGTGACTGCCCAGGCGGCCTCGCGAAGCGCCATGCCAGTTCGGCTCCGGACTCATTCCGTCGAATTAGTCTGGGCCGCAAGCCAACCAAATCCGACACCAACGCACGCCGACACCGCAATAGTTTGCCGCCGCATAAGCGCAAAGGTTAATCGAATATGTCGCCGTCACCGCGCGACAACGGACGCCGTCATCCGGCTCGCTGTTGCGCGGATACGAAAACGGTCGGCGGCAATACGTCCTCGTCGGGAATACAGCGGCCGTAGCGGGTCAGCAACTCCTCGAGGGTTGCCACCGACGTGTCCCAGCCGTGCTCACGCAGCCACTCGGCGACGTCGGTCCGCTCCTCGGCGTACCACAGGTCGTCGAGGTCTGGTGTCTCGGTCTGCAGCAGCCTGGCGGCCGCGGCCCGCAGGCGCTGCATCTCTTCGCGCTGGCGCTTCAAGCGGTCGGGGTTGAGGGCGTTCTTGTCGGGGGCGTTGAAAGCGAACCAACTGGCCCCGCGACTCAGCGCATGCACTCGCTCGAACAAAAGATCCTGAGCCCACGCCGGCAGATACCGAACCAGTCCCTCGGCTGACCACGCGGTTGGTTGCGATGCGTCAAACCCGGCTTCCTGCAGTGCCTTTGGCCAGTCCTGCCGCAGATCTATCGGAACACTTACCAGATTTGACGTTGGACGTGCACCGTGCTGCTGCAAAGTGGCGGACTTGAATTCCAGCACCTTGGGCTGGTCCAGCTCGTACACGGTGGTCCCGTCCGGCCACGGCAGCCGCCAGGCACGCGAGTCCAAGCCGGCCGCCAGTATCACGATCTGCCGAACACCGGCCTGCGCGGCATTGAGGAAGAACTCATCGAAAAACGCTGTCCGCACCGCCATGAAGTCGACCATCGCGCGCGCTCTCGCCTGCAGATCCGGCTCGCTGCCGGTCAGTTCTGCCGACAGCGCGGGACTTGCCATAACGGTCCACATCCCCTGCCCTGCTGCATCCACAAACACCCGCGCGAACGGGTCTTTGATAATGGGGTTATCGCTGTCGGTCTCCGCGGCACGAGCCGCGGCCACGCCCAGCGCGGTCGCCCCTACACTCTCGGTGATGCCCCAGGTATCGTCGTCGGTCCGCGGCATCGTCCTTCCCCTCCCTTGCCAAAAAGCCAGTTCCGCACAGTACTCTTTCTGCCTGTGAACGGCCCCAGCCTGCTGGCCGAGGCTGTCGACTGTCAGCGGCCGCATCTGTCGATTCGTTGCCCTACGCTTCTTCTCGATAGCCGTTTCCAAGGAGTGTGCGATGACACGGACACCACAGGAAGTGTTCGCCCACCACGCCCGGGCGCTGACCGTCGGCGACCTCGATGAAATCGTCGCCGACTATGCCGATGACTCGGTGCTGATCACACCGGGCGGTGTCATGCGTGGTAAGGACGGCGTCCGGGCGGCGTTCGTCAAGCTACTCGAAGACGTGCCGAACGCGGCCTGGGACCTGAAAACCCAAATCTATGAGGGCGATGTGCTCTTCCTCGAGTGGGTCGCCGACTCGGCGGTCAGCAGGGTTGATGACGGCGTCGATACGTTCGTGTTCCGGGACGGCATGATTCGGGTCCAGACCGTCCGATACTCGGTGCACGCCAAGGGCTGAGGCTCGAGAAACTCGGCAGCCCTCGTCATTCCAGCGGCGCTCGGCGCGCAGAGTAGGTTCTGGCACGTGGACCTGAATGCGATAGCGGAATGGATGTCCCGACAGGGTTTAGGCGAGGGCCCGCTGGAGGATGTTCGCGAGATCGGCGGCGGAACCCAGAACATCATGCTGCGGTTCACCCGGTCCGGCCGACCGTACGTGCTGCGACGCGGACCGCGCCACCTGCGCCCGCGCAGCAACATGGTGATCCTGCGGGAAACCAGAGTGCTGGCCGCGCTGGCCGGCGCCGACGTGCCACATCCACACTTGATCGCCACCTGCGATGACCCCGCGGTGCTCGGCGACGCGGTCTTCTATCTGATGGAACTGGTCGACGGGTTCAACGCCGGCGAAGAACTCCCTCCGCTGCACGCGAGCGATCCGGCCGTGCGGTTCCAGATGGGGCTGTCGATGGCCGACGCGCTGGCGAAACTGGGCGCCGTCGACCACGTCGCGGTGGGGCTAGCCGACTTCGGCAAACCCGAAGGGTTTCTGGAACGCCAAGTCCCACGCTGGCTTTCAGAGCTGGAGTCTTATCGAGAGTTCGACAATTATCCGGGACCGGACATCCCCGGCGTCGAGCAGGTAGCCGAGTGGCTGGAGCGCCACCGGCCGTCGACGTGGAAACCGGGCATCATGCACGGCGACTACCACGCCGCCAATGTGATGTTCTCCCGCACCGGGCCCGACGTCGTCGCCATCGTCGACTGGGAGATGTGCACGATCGGCGACCCGCTGCTGGATCTGGGCTGGCTGCTAGCCACCTGGCGGCAATCGGACGGGTCCAGCGTGTTCGGCCACACCTTCACCGAGCTCAACGGGTTGGCCAGCACCGACGACCTCGTCGAGCGGTATGCCCGCAACACCACCCGCGACCTGTCGCAGATCACCTGGTACACCGTGCTGGCCTGCTTCAAGCTCGGCATCGTGATCGAGGGCACGCTGGCCCGGGCCTGCGCGGGTAAGGCCGAGAAGGAGGTCGGTGACCAACTCCACGCCGCCACGCTGCGCCTATTCAAACGGGCGCTGATGTTAATGGACGGCGCGGCTCTGGCATAACGTGCTCCAGGCACGGATGGACGGAGGCCAGTGATCGATTTCGAAATAGCGGCGGACCTCGCGGCGCTACGCGACGAGATCCGGGCGTTCGTCGACGAACAGATCGTGCCGTATGAGACCGATCGGCGGGTCACCTGGGGGTCCCCAACGACGAGCTGCGCGCCGAGTTGATCGAACTGGCCCGCGACGCCGGTCTGCTGACGTTCCAGGCGCCTCGGCGTTTCGGCGGTCGGGAGCCGTCGCACCGCGAACAGGCCGTGCTGTTCGAAGCGGCCGGCTGGTCGACGCTGGGGCCGGTCGCGCTGAACTGCGCCGCGCCCGACGAGGGCAACATGTACCTGCTCGGAAAAATCGCCGACTACGTGATCAACGGGCGCAAGTGGCTGATCACCGGGTGCCAACGGGGCCCGGACGTGGATCATCATGGCCTGTGTCGCGCCTAACCCACATGGTCCGGACGGGCCGACGCTGTTTCTGTGCGACGGCCAGGCCCGCGGCATCGAGGTCGAGCGGGTGATGTCGACGATGGACCGCAACTACGTCGAGGGTCACGGCGTGGTGCGCTTCACCGATCTGCGGCTGCCGGCCTCGGCGGTGCTCGGCGAGGTCGGCCACGCGTTCCGGTATGCGCAGCTGCGGCTGGCACCGGCGCGGTTGACGCACTGCATGCGCTGGCTGGGCGCCGCGTCGCGCGCCCAGTCGATCGCGGTGAGCCACGCCCGTGAACGCACCGCGTTCGGCAAACCGCTCGGCGAGCATCAGGGCGTGAGCTTCATGATCGCCGACAACGAGATCGCCTTGCAGCAATACCGACTGGCGATCTGGTGGGCCTGCTGGACGCTGGACAACGGCGGTAAGGGTCGGCACCAAAGCTCGATGGTGAAGGCGTATGTGTCCGGGGAGTTATTCAAAGCCGCCGACCGCTGCGTGCAGATTCTCGGCGGCACGGGTATCTCCGACGAGACACCGGTCGGCATGATCTTTTCCGACATGCGAGCGTTCCGGCTCTACGACGGCCCGACTGAAGTGCACAATATGCGATCGCGCGCCAGGTGCTGCGCGCGCCGTGAACGTTGGCGCGTAGCGCGCCTGTAGCGCGCCCGAAGGGACTCGAACCCCCAACCTGACGTACACGGTGAGCGCCGCCTAGCGCAGAGGTTATGGCAGCACGGTGTGCATCAACATCACGTCGTATGCGGACCACAGCGACAGATTGAAGTACAGGTCTTTACCCGACGACCAGGGATGGATCATCGGCGCGTAGATGCCACCGGGCATCTGGAATGACGACACGAGCAATTGCTCTGGACTCCAGGGTCCTTGCGGAGCCGGCGCAGTCCTTGCCACGACGTCGTTCATACCGTTGGTGTATAGCACCAGGTATTGCTTGAGATAGGGGTTGTATTGGGCTGACATTTCGCCCACCGGGCCCGGGATAACCGGCGTGGCCGCCCCCGGATTGTTCGGGACCCAGGATCCGTTCCAGTATTGGTATTTGGTGACGTCCGACACAAAGCCCTGGGGGACTCGCGCCAGATACGCCGAACCGCCGCGTCCGGCTGGGGTCCCGAACGAGTAGACGTAACCGTCGCCAGTCCGCATGAACGCTCCCTGCTGGAAATTCTCATTTCCCGGAACGTACCGGGCTCCCGGGACGCTGTCCGGCGCGGGCGTGCGGACGGTCCCAGGGTAGATCCCCCAGTTCTGGCCATTGTCGGGGGACATCGCGATTGCCGAGTAGTTCGTCGTCCATTCGCCATCACGGCCCCATTGCTTGATCGACATGAAGTTCACGTATTGGGTTCTCCCGACGGAGACGCCGGCGGTCGGAATCATTCCCTCCTGGGTTGGCGCCCACTTGATGGCGGGAATGATCTGTTTGGAAAAGCCCGGTTGCCGTTCCGGTGAGCCGGAGTATTTGTCGGAAGGCACGCCCGGCGCCACGTTGATTCCGTCGGACAGATCACGGTCCTGGCTGCGGAACATCGTGTTGTATCGCCATTGGTGGCCGTGGACCCTGCAATAGCCGAATGTGTCGCCGAAGGCCATGAGCACCTGATGGTTGGCGGGATCGCCGTTGTCCCATGGAATTCCGAGGTCGGTCCCGGAGATGCCGAAACGTTCGAGGGTTTTGTTTGGGCTGTTCAGTCCGGTCACCCAGTCGACAAGCGATGTCGGAGACCCCGCGATCGCGGCAGGAGGCGCCGGTGCCGGCGGCGGCTGAGCTGCGGCCGCGTTCGGACTCAACTGAGTAGCATTCGGGGGCTGTTGGTTGCCCGCGCCGGGAGGATTGGGCCCAGGCGGTACTATCGCCGCTTGCTGTTGCACCGGCGCGGAGTATCGAGAACCCGGGTGGAGCAAAGCAGATATCAGGGGACCCAGCTTGGGTAGCGGCGCGTTCTCATTCGCACCGCGAGGCCTGCGCCCAGTCGGTCGTTGGCCGACCGGCGAGGGCGCGGGCGTTGCCGGGGTCGCGGCAGGGGGCTCGACGTTCGCAGCGGGGTCGGTGCAAGTCGCAGCGGTCGCTGGTGGCGCGAGGCCTATCGCAACGATGAGTCCGATAGCGGCCGCCGCCAGCGGTATTGATGCGATTCGAGGAATCGCCGACATGTCACACCTTTCCAGGGGGCAGCACGTCGCATTGACGTCCGCAGTTAGCTGATGTGACGATAGTGATCTAAGTGGCTTCTGTGATCAGTGATCCACTAATAGGTATGCATCTGTGACCGTGTCGCAACCCGTGGGTTTCACCGGGAGTGCGCGCGCCGGCGTGCTGATCGCGCCTGGCGGGGTCCGAAACGAAACGTTGGCCGATGACTGTCGAATCAGCTTTGTGACGCTGTGCCGCCGATGTTGGGCGTCTCGGCGGTCTCCTGCTGGGACGCCAATTTACGTAAACGCAGCTAAGCCGGCGTTCTGATGGCGCGCCCGAAGGGATTCGAACCCCCAACCTTCTGATCCGTAGGCACGGGCGGACGGCTGCTCCAGCAGGACCGCCCGCTGTTCCTGCCCGCGGCGAACTCGCCGATGAACGTGGCCGGTGTGCTCACGGACGTGGCCTCGCAGCAGGTGGTGGGACAGGTGCACGGCCTGCCGTGGTGACCGATCCCAACATCTCGACCACGTCCGGTTCGGAATCCCCCACCGGTACCGAGGACATCATCTATGTGCTGCGCGCCAGCGACGTCGTGCTGTGGGAGTCCGGTGTGCGCGCCCGGGTGCTGCCGGAAACGAAGGCCGCGCTCACGTCATCGCCTCGGCCCAGGTGATATGCCCCTCGAAGCCAAGGGATTTCGCCATGTCGCGATAGTGGTCCCGGAACTGAGCGTAAGCCGCGGCATCGCCGTGAGCCCGCGCCAGTAGAGCCCGCAGCCGCTGCAGCCAGATCTCAACGTAGGCGCCCTCTTCGGCTGGCGCGGCCGCTAACCGCTCGATTGCGGCGTCGGCCTCGGCCACGTCACGGTCGGCCCCGCGGTCGAGCAGTGTCTCCACCAGAACACCCGTCGCCGGAACGCCCCACGACAGCAGTTGTCCGTCACGGACGAGATGGTCGACGGCGGCGCGCATCAGCGGTATCGCCTGGTCGCGATCTGCACGGCGAGCCGTCTCACGCGCCACGTACACGTCAAGCATCGGTAGATCGCACAAGTAGTGCCCCCCGCGCAGGAACACTTCGCGGACCTCCGCCAGCAGCTTCTGTCCGCGATCACGCTCGGCATCCGTGTGGCGGTGCACCAGCGCAAGGCCCAAGGTCAACCAGGCGACACCCAACTGGAGGTTATCGCCGGATCGTTTGGCAATCGCCAGCGCATCCTCGATCTCGCGCACCGCGGAATCGTCGGGCCGCAGCGCGCCAGCCGGTATCCCCGCAGAGTACACGTAGCTGACGACCCAGACGTAGGACAGGGAGTCGGCGCCGTGCGCCACGGCCAGGCCGCGCCGCACGTCGTCTCGCCATCCGGGACGACCCAGGGTGTAACGGGCGATAGCCCGCTGCGCGAAGGCGAGGGCTAAGGGAGACCCGAAAAGGAAGTTGCCCTTAGAGGGGTCACCGTCGGCCAGGTCAATGACCCTCTGTGACAAGCGAAGCATCTCAGACCACTCGCCACTTGCCAGCTTGGCGCGGATCGGTGTGAAGGACAGCCCTACCGTCAAGGTTGGATCGCCGATCGACTCGATGAGCGTGATGAGTTCGGAAGCCAGCCGCGACGCCTCGCGCACCCGGTCCTGATGCGCGTGATCCATCACCAGCCCTGTCATCGCGATGGCCAGTGACGCCTTGTCCCCTGCGGCGTCGCACAACTTCCGCAATTCATCGAAGCGGTCCCCGACGTTGTGCACATGCACCCGCCAGGCGATCGCGCACAACATGGTGCGAGGAGCAATGCGCATGGCTGCCCGGTCCGGATCATCGGCGGCCAATGCGTCGGCGATCCTCGTGGCGCTCTCCCAACTCAGACGCGCCGCGGCGATGTCGCGGTAAGTCGCCCACATTGCCGCACGCATGTGCCAACCGTAGGCGTCCCGCAAGTCACCCGCGGCTTCGAGATGTTCGGCGATCAGCGCCGCGTTCTGGTCGGCCGATTCCGGCTCGCGGGCCTCGATAGCGGCGGCCAGACGCCGGTGCATCTGGGCGCGATCGGATTTCAGTTGTGATTCGTAGGCCACGGTGCGGATCAGCGGGTGGCGGAAGGCGAACTCGGCGCCGGGTGTAAAACGGACCTGATCGATCAGCGCGGCCCTCAGGAGCGCGTCGAGAACTGGGGCATTGCCCACGGCGGCGAGTAACTCAGGCGTGAAGCGCGAGCCGATCACCGCCGCGGCGTTCAGCGTCTGCTTGGCATCAGGATCCAGACGGTCGATACGCGCGGCGATGGTGGCCTGCAGGGTGGCCGGAACGGTGACCTCGGCCAGATCTGTGCCGCAGGTGAAACCGCCGCGGTCACCCTCGAGCACAGCGCGCTCGGCGAGCTCGCGCACCATCTCCTGTGCGAAAAACGGGTTCCCGCGCGCCCGTTCGGCAACGAGCGCTTTGATCCCGCCGACCGACGGATCGGTGCCCAACAACTCGTCGAGCAGCACCGCGGTTTCCGAATCACTCAAGGGTGCCAGCGAGATCGTCTGCGCGCCAGGCACGTTCGCGAGTACACCGCGGTACTCGGGGCGGTAGGTGATCAGCACCATCGACGGCGTTTGGGGTATGACGGTGAGGAACCCGGCCAGCATCGACTCGCTGACCTCATCGATCCAATGCACATCCTCGATGACGTGGAGGACCGGTTGGGTGCGGCTCAACGACACAGAGTTGATCAGTGCGGTCAACCGCCGTCGCCGCGCGTCGGGATGGATCGTGGGGGGCGGCGTGTCGGGGTCTCGAATGCCCATCAGGTCATAGAGCAGCAGCACATCCTCATCGGCGGCATCAGGGACCCAGGCGCGCACCTGTGCGCGCGCCGCCTCATCGTCGAGCTCGGTTATTCGGGTGGCTTCGCGCAACACCCCCGCCGCCACAAGAAAGGGGACATCGCTGGCATGCGACTCGCAGAAAACTGAAAACACCTCAACACCACGACGACGGGCCATCGCGACCGCCTCATCGGCGAGTCGCGTCTTGCCGATGCCCGGCGGTCCGGCAACACAAACCACACATCCCCGCCCGCTCATTGATCGATCCAGGAGGCCTGTGATCGTTGTGACTTCGAGCTCTCGCCCTACCAACGCGCCTTGCATGGAGCCACTTCGTTGAGGCTCGTCGGCCAGGCCAAGAAGACGACGGGCCAGCACCGGAACGTCGCTGCCCTTGAACAGCACCTCCTCGGCGTCGGCCAGCAGGGTGGCGTGCTGAACGAGTCGGGCGGTGGATTCGCTGAGCATCACCTCACCCGGCGGTGCCACAGATTCCATCCGTTGCGCCATCCCGACTTGCTCACCGATTGCGGTGTAGCCGAACAGTCCCGAACCGATTTCACCCGCGATCACCTGACCGGAGTTCAGTCCCACCCGCAACTGAAGCTCCACACCGTCGCGCTCTCGGACGTCGATAGCAAGCCGCTTGATCTCCTCCTGAACACCCAAGGCCGTTAAACAGGCGCGAACAGCGTGGTCCTCCATTGCTACAGGTGCGCCGAACACCGCCATGATCCCGTCGCCGGTGAACTTGTCCACCGTGCCCCCGTAGCGGTGCACCACCTTGGTGCAGCGGTCGACCAGTTCGGCCATGATTTCGCGCAACCGCTCCGCACCAACGGCCGTGGCGATGTCCATGGAATGCACCACGTCGGCGAACAGCACCGACACTTGCTTGTACTCCGCATGTGCGGTGGGCTCGGCAACGGGTGCACCGCAGCCATCACAGAATCGCGCAGCCTGCCGCGGCTCGGTGCCACAAGTACGGCACGCCGTCGCTGCGGTCATCCGACCCTCCGCCGCTTCCGGCCCCCAGCGTTTGCAGGGGTCCTCAAAAAATAGGCCGTTGGACACTCCACGAGGGGGTATTGGCTTCACACTGGATGACGCCGACACGACGTTTTTAATACTCTCATATCCCAACTTGTTCAATACCGGTCAGGTCATCGGGGTCTGCATCTCCTCGGCGAAGAACGGATTCCCGGCAGCCCCCTCGGCGATCGTTTGGCCCAGCGCGCCAACCGAGGGGATCGGCCCGAGCAGCTGCGAGACCAGTGCCGCGGTTTCCCAATCACTCAGGGGCGCAAGGGTGATGCCGGTCGGTAAGTGGCCAGCACCAGCGAGGGCGTCTGCGGAATCACGGTTCGTGTCATACTGCCCCGATGGTGCTCCAACGTACGCCAACCGAAAGCCTCATCGACCGGCTGAATCGCAACCCAATCTTCCTGAAACTCTTAAATTTGCGCTTCAAATACGGTTACCGGTTCCTCAGCCGCCTGCTCACAAGGGACGACGTGTTGTTCCTCAACTACGGATATGAGGAGGATCCGCCGATGGCCCTGCCGCTGGCGGCGTCCGACGAGCCCGACCGGTTTCCCATCCAGCTCTACCACCGCACGGCCACCCAGGTGGATCTCGCCGGCAAAAAGGTGCTGGAGGTCAGTTGCGGCCATGGCGGCGGCGCTTCGTACCTGATGCGGACCCTGCACCCAGCCTCCTACACGGGACTGGATTTGAACACGGTCGGCATAGAGTTCTGCCGAAAGAGGCACAACCTTCCCGGCCTGGACTTCGTGCAGGGCAACGCCGAGAGCCTGCCCTTCCCCGATCAGTCCTTCGACGCGGTGATCAATGTCGAAGCCGCGATCAACTACCAAAACGTCCCCCGTTTCTTCGCCGAAGTGGAGCGTGTGCTGCGCCCGGGAGGGCATTTCCTGTACGCCGATATCCGCTACGCCGACGAAATTGCCGCCTGGGAGGCGGAGCTTGCCAACATCCCCACGCGCCTGGTATCGGAACAGGTAATCAATGCGGAGGTTATGCGCGGGCTGGAGAAGAATCGGTTTTTAGACCAGATCACTCGTCGTCTGCCGAATATCGCGTTTCTGCGCGGCATAGCCAATGATTATGCAGGTGGGCCGGGCTCGTTGATCTACCGCCGTCTGGAAAACGGCGAGGCTTCGTACCGGTTGTTCTGCTTTGCCAAGGATTGAGGCGGCGTGCTGCCTGCCCGGAACGGCACCGGTATCCGTGTTTGGGTAGTTACAGCTGGATATCAACAGCGGTGCTCGGCATCGTCAGTGCTGGGTCGGTTTCGACGAGGTGTGCCCGGCCGCCGGCTTAACGAGTGTCCGGCCCGGCGGGGCCGTCAACGCCGGAATACGTCGTGCCTTCAGCGGCGAATTTCCGTCTGTGCAGTCCCCAGCGAGTCGGCAAAGTCGTGAAGTGAGGGTTTGACCTGCGATGTTGCGCGGGTGACACGCGGGACTGGTGTGGTTACAGGACGGACACGGCAGGGCACGGGATGATCACAGTTTCCACAGCAGTCACATCCCAGGAAGCCCCGCCGTGCCGGCTGCTCCATCATCGCCCACTTTGTCCGTCGTCGATTGAATCCGACCCGCTGCTGGGTGAGTTGGCCGACGTCCCCGCCGGTTTGCTGGAGCTGATTGCGAAGGTGCCCGACCCGCGCAAGCCGCGCGGGAAACGCCACGCGCTGCCCGGGGTGCTGGCGGTGGCGCTGGCGGCCACACTCGCGGGCGCGCGTTCGTTCGTGGCGATCGCGGAATGGGCCGCCGACGCCGCACCGGGTGTGCTGGCGCGACTCGGCGTCACCGGCCCGGTGCCGTCGGAGTCCACCATCGGCCGCTGCCTGCAACGGCTGGCACCCAACGAGTTGGACCAGCTGATTGCAGCGTGGATGGGGCTACGCACCACCATGATCGCCGGGCGGCGGGTGATCGCCTTCGACGGCAAGACGCTGCGCGGCGCACGCGACGCGGCCGCGAACCTGGTGCCCCTGCTGAGCGGATTGTGCCAGGCCACCCCCACCGTGCTCGCCCAGCTCGCCGTCGAAGCCAAGACCAACGAGATCCCCATGCTGCGAACACTTCTCGACACCATCGACATCACCGACGCGGTCATCACCGCCGACGCGCTGCACTGCCAGCGCCAGACCGCCCAAGCCATCGTCGAGGCCGGCGGCCACTACATCCTCACCGCCAAGGCCAACCAGCCCAGCCTGCACACGGAACTAAAAGCCCTTCCCTGGAAACACATCCCCGTCCTGAACCGCAGCACCGAACACGGTCACCGACGCACCACCAAACGGGTGCTCAAAGCCACCGAGATCGCGGCTGGCTTCGCGTTCCCGCACCCGGTGCAGGTGCTGCAACTGACCCGCACCGTCACCGACCGCAAGACCAAGCACAAACACACCGAGACCGTCTACGCCCTCACCACCCTGTCGGTCACCGACGCCACACCCGCCGCGATAGCTGGCTGGTTGCGCGGTCACTGGGCGATCGAGAACCGCCTGCACTGGGTGCGCGACGTCACCTACGCCGAAGACCACTCCCAAGTCCGCGTCGGCAACGGCCCCCAAGTCATGGCCACCCTCCGCCATCAGCGTCCTCCGACTCGACGGCCACGACAACATCGCAAAGGCCCTGCGCCACAACGCCCGCAGCCCTCACCGACCCGTAAACTACTGCTGACCTGATGAAACACGACTTTGCCGAGGCCCTGGTGCAGCCCCACAAGCGTCGAACCCCTACCTGGCGGTCCGTTAGACCGGCGCGGTGGTGAGCGCCAAGGTAACCTGACGCCCATGGTTACGTGGCCCATTCCGACCCTGCTGCGCGAACGCGCCGGTCTGCAGCCCAACCGGACGGCGTTCACGTTTATGGATTACGAACAGGACTGGGCCGGCATTGCCGAAAGCCTGACGTGGTCGCAGCTGTATCGACGAGCGCTTAACCTTGCACAAGAGCTCAGACTTCACGGGTCAACTGGTGACCGCGCTGTGATATTGGCGCCACAAGGACTTGACTACATTACTGCGTTTCTTGGCGCATTACAGGCCGGACTCATCGCGGTTCCGCTGGGTGGCGCCAGCGATGAACGTGTTAATTCGGTGCTGCGTGACGCATCGCCCTCTGCCGTTCTCACAACATCCTCTGTCGCAGGCAATATCGCCGAATATGTCGAGTCGAAGTCCGGTGAATCCGCTCCACCGGTTATCGAGGTTGATTTGCTGGACCTCGACTCAAAGAAAGGGCCCGCTGCGTGGGTCGATAGTTCAACAGACACCGCGTATTTGCAATACACTTCCGGATCGACCCGCACCCCCGCCGGGGTCATGGTTTCGCACAAAAACATTATGGCCAATTTCGAGCAGATCAATGCCGACTTATTCGGGGACCACGGAGGCGTTGCCCCACCGGACACCACTGTGGTGTCCTGGCTGCCGTTCTATCACGACATGGGTTTGTATCTCGGAATTATCTTTCCGGTTCTGACGGGATTTCGCACTGTGCTCACGAGTCCAGTCTCGTTTGTGCAGCGGCCGGCCCGGTGGATGCAATTGCTGGCAAGGAACAGTCACGCACTTTCGGCAGCACCTAACTTTGCTTTCGAATTGGCGGCACGAAAAACATCAGATGACGACATGGCCGGGCTTGATCTCAGAAACGTGCTCAGCATCCTCAACGGTAGCGAGCGGGTACAGCCTGCGACACTGCAGCGCTTCACCGAGCGGTTCGCCTGCTTCAACCTTCAGGACAGGGTGTTGCGGCCCTCATATGGAATGGCAGAAGCAACGTTGTATGTCGCGACCCGCGAAGCGGGTCAACCACCACAAATCGTTCATTTCGAATCCGAAAAACTGACCGCGGGCCACGCGAAGCGGTGGGCAATCGGAGGCGGTACACCGCTGGTCAGTTACGGCGTGCCGCAGTCACCGATGGTGCGCATCGTCGATCCCGAGACCAGTATTGAGTGTCCGGCCGGAGCGACCGGTGAAATCTGGGTGCACGGAGGCAACGTCGCTACCGGCTATTGGCAGAAACCCCAAGAGACTGAGCAGACATTCGGCGTAACGCTTCTCGCTCCGTCGTCCGGCACCCCCGAAAGGCCGTGGTTGAGAACCGGAGATTTGGGTTTCATCTCCGACGGCGAGCTGTTCATCATCGGCCGGATCAAGGATCTTTTGATCGTGTATGGGCGTAACCACTCGCCCGACGACCTCGAGGCAACGATCCAGAGCATCGCGCCGGGACGGTGCGCGGCGATCTCGGTTCCGGATAAGGGCACGGAAAAGCTCGTCGCCATCATCGAGCTCAAGAACCGCGCCGACTCCAACGAAGAGGCGATGGATAAGCTCGGCGTCGTCAAACGTAAAGTCACCTCTGCGATGTCCAACTTGCACGGACTCAGCGTCGCGGATCTCGTTGTGGTAGCACCTGGTTCGATTCCCATCACCACCAGCGGCAAGGTCAGACGAGCGGCCTGTGTCGAGCGGTACCTGCAGAATCAGTTCGCCCGCTTGGACGCTTAGCATTAGGGCGAATTAGGTTCCGCGGGCGTTCGGCGTTGTCTGATCGAAAAGGAAGAAAATGCGGCGGACAATTATGGAATTCGGGTGCTGGTGCCACCACTCATTGAGGGAGGACAGGCCGAAATCGGCAGTCGACCTTTTCTTTATTCTCAAATATGCCCGATGGCGATTGCCTCTTCGTCAGAAATATCAGTCGTTCGTCGAGGACAAATATGGAGTCGAGATCAGCGGTCCGAGTACGCTCTTCAAAACGGTACTGCCCCTGTATCAATTCGTTCGAGGATTGGATGGGGTCAACTTCTCCACGGATACCATCTGGGAGGGGCGTATCAAAACTGGTGAGAATTTCAACTACTACCACAACAAACGCGGTCGCCAATTCATTGTCGATGCGACCGACTTAGACAAAATCGCAACTGCGCGGTACGATTTCCTTTTGTCTTCGAATTGCCTGGAGCACGTCGCCAACCCCATCAAAGCTCTTGTAGAATGGAAAAGGGTGATCAAGGCTGGTGGAGGACTGATACTCGTCGTCCCCAACAAAGAGAAGAATTTCGACCATCGACGTCCGGTCACGAAGTTCGAGCATTTGTTGGATGATTTCACCCGTGACGTCGGGGAGGGTGATCTAACCCATCTAGATGAAATCTTGGCGCTTCACGACTTACGGATGGACTGGCCGGCAGGCGATACCTGCTACCACGCCGCCCAGCCAGTATGCAAGCAGGTTGTGCCGGGTCCGTGGGCGCGACATCAAGACCACGACGATGACCAGACGCGTCGGGTCGGTCGCTATCCAAAGTGCGAGCGCCAACACGGTGCCCCACATCAGTCAACACGCTTCCTGCGTGCGGTACCTTCTAAGAGATCGGCGGCCGCGGTAACGCTTTCGGCAGGCTTGGTCATCCGGGTGGCGATTTCGCAGGCTCGGGCGACATATTGCGCGGTGAGGACGGTGCGCAAATCCGCGACCAGCGACTCCTGGCTAGTGCTCGAAAAACGCCGGGCGGTGCCCACCTTCAGCCGTTTGACCGCAGCCCCCCAAAGCGGCTGATCACCCAGCATCCAG
>DASPOT010000386.1:0-4336 GCA_035625875.1 Mycobacterium sp.
GACCGCGCTGACTGGCACGACGCTGGCCGAGACGATGGCCCGACTCGGGCATTCCACACCCAAGGCCGCAATGCTCTACCAGCAGGTCGCGTCCGGGCGCGCCGAGGAAATCGCCGCGGGCCTGAGCCGGTTGGCCGAAAAAGGCTGAGGCACAGCAGTATTAAAGAAAGAGAACGACATGGACGACCGGCGATGCCAGCGGCAGATGAAGGAACTGTTCGGTGCGTGCGGCGACGGTGTGCATGGTGTGGGCGCGGTCGTCGTTGGCCAGGATCATCCGGAAGTAGTGGGCGGCCGTGTGTTCGGTGCCGCGGTGCATCTGCTGGCCCATGCATAGCCCAGCTAACTACCATGTTCGATGTGGGGCGGGCGGGGCTCGAACCCGCGACCAACGGATTATGAGTCCGCGGCTCTAACCAACTGAGCTACCGCCCCTTGGGTCAACTAGCTGCAGATATAGTCTCCAACCTCGTAGTCTCGGCGTCTGAATACCGCAGTGATACCGCAGTGCTCTCAATAACTTTGCCCAATGCGTCCGCTACGCCAGCCAAGTCATCGCTTAACAAGTGCCCGTAGCGGTCAAGTGTCATGGCCGCTGTCGCGTGCCCAAGAAGTCTCTGCACGACCTTGACATTAGCGCCCGCGCTGATCGCCAACGACGCCGTGGTGTGCCGTAGCCCATGCAGTACAAGACCAGTGATCCCCACAGCGTTGCAGGCTTTGTCGAACGCTCTGCGGTACTCCTCGATGGGCAGGTGCCCACCGCGATGGCTTGGAAACAGGAGCGCGTTCGGATCGCTCGGCAGCTCTGGCTGCAGCCGGTCCCATACCGGCCCGGGGACGGGGACGTGGCGTGCACGGTTTGTCTTGGTTGTCGATTCGACAATGCCTCTGCCGGTCACGTATGTGGCCGATGAGCGGACGAGCAGCTCCCGGTCACCCACGTGCTTGCGCCGCAGTGCGGCGGCCTCTCCGAAGCGGAGTCCGCAGTAGCCGAGAACCAGGGTCAGCGTCTCGAATCGCTCGGCCGCCTTAGCAAGCTGGAGCAGTTCGGCGTGGTTCAAGTATCGCCGATCCCGCTCGGCCGGCATTGGCAAATCTTCGGACCGCTTTATCTCTGCCGCCACGTTTCTAGCAATCTTCCCGGTTCGTTGCGCGTACTTGAGCACTGCACCGACGAGCTGATGAGCCTGCGTGATGCGACTAGCCGAGAGCGCGGTGCCGCGCTGTGAACCGTCCACAGCCAAACCGCCTAGCCACGTTGAGTACGCCTGGTAGTCAATCTGTTTCAGTGGCACCTCACCCCACTTAGGCAACACAAGGATGTCCAGGATGGACCGGTATCCCGCGACAGTCTTGGGTTTTCGATGACTTTTGGTGGCGAACCACTGTGCGGCGACAGATCCAAACGTCTCAGCGCTCTTGCGAGGGTCGACGTATGCGCCCCGCTGGATGTCCGCCGTCAGGCCGTCCAGATAGGCCTGAGCGTCCGGTCTGCGCTCGAAGACTCTTGTGTGCTCCCTGCCACCGTCATCAACCCAGCGCAGGCGCCACCGCGTGACCTTACCGTAGACAGCGGAGCGTTCCTTGCGGACCTTTCCATCGGAGCCCTTGACCTTCTTGTGCCATCGGTCGTCAATGCCGGCTCGCTGGTGCCTGGTAGTCATGGCGCGATAGTACCGCAAAAATCCGTGGTACGAATCCGTTATTTCGCCAAGCCACCGCGCTCGGTCTTAGCAGCTTCTGCCTCTACCCACGCGTCCGGGTCGGCGATGTCGTAAAACGTATGTCGGCCAAGGCGATAGCTGCGCGGACCCGTACCCATGTAACGCCAGTACCTCAGCGTCGACTCAGGTAATCCACCCAGGTATTCGGCTGCGGCCTTGGTGCCCAGTCGAACCACTGATGTTGCCGTCATCGCTCTACTTCCTGTCGTCGCTCAATGCGCGTATAGCCCAATCACGCTTTGGCACTCGCGGAGTCGGCCGCAAATCCGCTCGATTGACGGGCCCAGTAACCGTTACTCCGATGGCATCAAATAACCGAAGAACGCAGAGAAGTCGGCACCCAGATCCCGATGTTTGCCGTAGACCGAAAGTGGAACGGCGACCTTCTCGAGACGCAGCCGCCCCGATCGCGTTGTAGTTCCGTCGATTTCGAATCCATGACCATCGTCCGCCGCCTATCCAATTCATGGACTTGCTCCGCTGTTCTGACTGGTGTCCAAACGCGCCAAGTATGGGTACTCCCGGGCGCGCAACGCAGCGGTGTTCACCAGCAGCCGTTCGCCGTCGTTGCGGAGCCCCGCACTCTGGATACGCCAGTTGGTCAATTCGCTTGCGGGACTGAGCTGGTGTTGTTCTTCGTACGGAGTGTTCTGGTGGCCTACGTGTTCGGCTTGGTCGCTGTGGCGTTGTCGCCAGTGGTGGCGGACGGCGCGCAGTGCGGTCATGGTGGTCGAGTAGCGCCGGGATTTGGTGGTGATGTGGCCGCGGTAGCCCAGGGTGTGCAGCCAGGCCAGCATTGCCGTGTTGCCAGGTAGTGTGGCCAGGCGAGTCAGGGCGGTCAGGATGCGCCGGGTATGGGCCGGCAGGTCCAGCTCGGCGATGGCTTGGGGGCTGATGCGACGTGCAGCGATGCCGAATTCGGCCACCGACTTGGTGGTGTATTTGGCCAGGTATGCCGCCACCCGCCGGGCCAAGCCCGATGCCGGCTCGGCGGTATCGGCTGCGACCGTCAGGGGTTGGGTGTCGATTTGAGCGCCAAACCGCAGTACCCGATCCAGACAAGCCGTGTCCGGGTCCGCGGTGGCGGTGTGGGTGCTAACTGCCAGCCGTACCTGGCACGCGGCCTGACGGACCAGGGCGGCTAGCTGGGCGGCCGATACTTCTGAACCAGAGTTGTCGGTCGTGTCCTGGCTGCCGTTTGTCGGGTCGAGCCGGATCAGGGCGTGGTAGTGGATGATTGCGCGGCGTTGGTATTCGGCGACTTAAACAAACGACACCCGCATCGTGTCGGGGTCGACGCCGATGTGGCGCAGGTGGCGAGACAGGGTGCGCCGCAACGCGATGGTGAGGCGCCGCCACAGTTCGGGGGCGTGCCAGTTGAACAGCGCATGCCCGGTGTAGTCATAGCACTCGGGGCACAGCGGCTCCCCGACCTCCCGATCACCGGGCTGGTGGATCGTGTTGCAGCACAATGGATTGCCATGTGGGCAATAGGTTTTACCGGGCTTGGCTGGGTGGCAAGGCCCGCCGGGGCGCCCCGGCCGGGGTCTGCTAGTGTGCATAGCGCCGAAGCTGGGTGCGGTTAGAGTGGTAAACACCTGCGGGCGGTCACCAATCGTGGTGGGCATGCCGTGATGTCCCCCGGCGGTGCCGGCGTGGATCAGTTGCCAGGTGTCGGCGGCGTAGATGTCGGAGCACGACGGGCAGACCGACGCCCGGCGGTTGCCGCAGCGGATCATCACCGCCACCCGCTTTCCCTGGTCGGGATGGTAGGCGCTGGCCTGAATCGGGTTGGCGCAAAACCCGACCGCCGCGCAGCGCTGCCACCAGGACTCATAGCCCGGTGAGGCCGCCCGGCGAATCGCCTGGCCCATGGCGGCCGAGCCGGGTGCCAGCCAGTCGGACATCGACCCCGCCGTGAAGGCGCTCATCCGCGGGTCCCGTTGCTGGCGCGGCGTTTGGGTGGGGTGAAATGTGCTGCTAGCCAGGCGATGTCGGCATCGGTGACATGGAAGGCCCGCACCCGCTGCACGGTGGTGTTGCCTTCGGTGAGCACATAGCCCACACCGGGTGTGGTGTCGGGGATGTCTTCGCAGCGCGCCCCGCGTTGGTGGGCGGCGGTGGACAGGATCATCGCGGTTTGGGTGGCTTCGGTCATGCGCAGCCCGACCCGCACCGGGAACAGCTGGCGCAGCCCGACGACGTCTTTGGAGGGGTCTTGCACGGCGGCGACCACGCTGACTCCGACCGCGCGGCCTTGGGCCAGCCACAGCCCCAAAAGTTGGTCGACTTCGGCGCGTTGTTTGCGCTCGGCGTAGGCGGTCATGGTGGCCAGTTCGTCGACCAGCAGCACGATGTGGGGTTCGGCCCGGGTGGGCCGATGGCAGCGGGTGGTGCCGCGCAGCCGCTCGGCGCGGACCAGCATGGTGGTGGTGGTCTCGCGCAGCACCGCCAGGATGGAGTCGGGGTCGTGGGCGAACCGGTCAAACAACGGGGCGCCGGCCGCGAATTCCATGCCGCCCTTGGGGTCCAGGCAGCGCACCGCGATCAGGCCGGCCTTGATGCCGGGGGCGACTCCGGCCACCAGCGACCACAACACCGAGCCTTTG
>DASPOT010000387.1:0-3023 GCA_035625875.1 Mycobacterium sp.
GCTGATCCCGGCGCCCGAGCCGTTGGAGGTGTAGTTGAGTGTCTGCCCGGGGCAGGCGGTGCGGTAAGCGCTGATGAACCGGGTCATCGCGTTGGCTTGCGCGCTCGAGCCGCTGGCGGTCAAGGCCTGCTTGCCGCCGCACTCCACCCTGGCCCCGCCGGCATTGGGCGGGATCGTGTGGGTGCATGCCGACAGCACCAGGGCACCCGCAGCCAGCAAGCTTATGGCGGCACCTGGTCGGTGGTGCTTCACGTTGATTGCCTCCTTGAGAACAACAGACGGTCGCCGATGACCGAAGTTCGATGTGGTGTGGGGCAGGGCGATACACCTCTGCGCGTTCGGGTGGCTAGTTGGGGGCGCGCTGACATGGGTGGTGAGTGTTTGTCGTTGGCCGTCGAGCTGGTGCTGGCGGACCCATGCCTGGCCGGCGGTTTGGACGGCGTCCCAGGGTGATCCTAGCGGCGGGGTGTAGGACCGGTCGTGGTCGCTGATCACGTCGAGGGTCATCGAGTGGAACGGCGCGGTGGCGTAGGTGTCGACGCGTTTGGCCCCTTCGGCGCCGCGCTGCCCGACCAGCCGGGCCCCAGCTGCAGCCCGCTGGACCGGTCGCCGGTGATGCGGATGTGGATGGGTGTGGCCCCGGGGTAGTAGGCCTTGTGGTCGTCGGGGCTGGTGGCGGTGGTGGCCGGTGTCCAGCCGCGGTCGGCGGCGCGGGCTTCATGTTCGCGCAGCCCGGTGCGGGCCGCGACGAGGTCGAAGACCTTGACGACGTGGGTGCCAGGACGAAGCGTGCGCGACCGCCGATGGCGTTCTCACCGGCGATGCGACCTTGTTTGTCGGCGATAGCGCGCAGCGCCACCAGAGCCCGAGCGGGCGATGGTGGGCGTGCACGCGGTCTCCGGCGGCGTAGATGTCGGGCAGGTTGGTGCGCATGGCCTCCTCGACCACGATGGCGCCCTTGACGCCCAACTTCGCCCCGACGTCGGCGGCGAGCTTGGTGTCGGGACGCACCCCTACCACGACCAGGCCGAAATCAAGGGTGCAGGTGATTATCTCGTCACCCCGATTTCGCTACATGTCGACATTTACAGTTATCGAACCAACACGCAAACGAACATCGGATGAACTGGTCAAGGCTCGGCGACGCGCCTCCGGATGTGGTCGGGGAATCACGACGCCTGCAAATAATCAACCCATACCCGTCCGCAGTGCGTCCGCGATAGCTTCGGTCACCGTCTTCGCCCGTAAACATTTCCAACGCTCTCCGGCGTCCGTCGTGGGGAGGGCAGGGGATACAAAGTCTGACGCTCGGGCTCGATGCCCCAATCCACGGTTCCCGCGGAAACCCTCCACCACCATGCTGACCTACAGGCTCGCAGGCACCACTGAGGCAAACGGGGTCGACCACGACGACCGATCAGTCTCCGCCCCAGCCCGCACCGCCAACAAGAGCAAGCAAAGCCCAATCTTCGCGCACCACCGTGCGCCTCCAAGGCTGCGCCGCACTGCTGACCTGCTGCTTTCAGCACGGCCAGCACGGCAAACACCCAGCATGTAATTCGCGCTGTACTTCGACGTGTAGGCAGCGAACCTCGTATCGTCAGCGCATGGCGCGCAATCTGGAGACTCGGCTCAGCACGTACTCGCCGTCGGCGATCGCCGTTTTCCGGGTGGTATTCGGGCTGCTATTCCTCTGCCACGGCCTCCAAAAGCTGATCGGCTGGCCGGTCGGGCCAGGTGTCCCGGTCGGCGAATGGCCGTTGTATTACGCGGGATGGATCGAGCTGGTCACCGGCGTGCTCATCGTTGCCGGCCTGTTCACCCGGCTCGCGGCGTTCATTGCGTGCGGTGAGATGGCGTACGCGTACTTCACCCAGCACCTGCCCCACGGACTCTTGCCGATCACCAACAACGGTGAGCTCGCCGTGCTGTACTGCTTCGCCTTCCTGCTGTTGATCTTCATCGGCGGCGGCGCATACGCGTTGGATGCTCGCCGGCCCGCCGACGGATGGCAGTTGACGCGTTCGCCATGGAAGAGCCGCGGTAGAAGTCGGCGGCTGGGCCGTCGTTAACACGTCCCGACTTGCGTTCGGCATCCGAAAGCCGACGAGCGCGGCCCGCATGGCCGCGGGCACGAATATCCCAGCGAGGGTGGTGGATTGGGCCGGTCTGACCATCAGCTAGCCACGACGACGGTGATGGTTTTCAACGACCCGCCGACCGCACAACCGCACGGGATCGATACATCGTTTCGGGATCCGTCAGGCAACAACATCTGTTTGACCCAGGTCCTGGAGTTCGACCCGGCACGAACCTCGGTCTGACAAACCCGCCACTCGATCGGCGCCGAAGCTTAACTGCGCCAGCGCATTTCGGTTCACGAGTGCTGTTGGGAAATTGTTGGCATCGGCGACTGAGCCGTCGACCAGGTCTACCGTTAAATTCCAGAGAGTTTCCGTGTTTTCGGCGGCGGATAGACGGCTCTGGCGATCGTCGCGGAGAGCCAGCCGATCACCCACCCTCCGAAAACCAACACGAAGGTGTGCCGGGTCGCGGTGTCCGTCTTGGCCGATATCACCGCCAAGATAACGGCCCAGACAATGGCGCACCCAATGCTGTATGCCGTATAGGTATTAAAACGCCTTCTCATCTCGCGGAACCTTTCGATCGCACCCGATTCAAATAACAGCCGTCGGCACCAAAGTCGGAGCGGCGCTTCCTCTACGCTACCGGCGGTGGCGGTAGACCGATTAGCAGTGTACGGCGATCGGCCGCCGCATTCAGCGGCATAGCGGCTACGAATACTGCGGGCACATATGCGAAGACAGGCGGGCGCAAGCGTTTACCTGGGCACCGGCCCAATTATGATGGACATCATCGCTGGGTCGCTCTAGCCGGCCCTCACGACACGCCCGGGCTTCGGAACCCTCGGGCCCACCCGCCTAGCCATCACCCGTCGAGCGCGAGGTCTTTGCGGAACCGGCGCATGCCGTCGACCTTTTCGGCCAGTGTGGCATCCGGGC
>DASPOT010000388.1:0-4329 GCA_035625875.1 Mycobacterium sp.
GCTACCGGTATCCGATCGAGGTCATCGGGCACGCGGTGTGGCTGTATCACCGTTTCGCGCTGAGTCTGCGTGACGTTGAAGAGCTGATGTTGGCCCGCGGTGTCGCGGTTACCTACGAGACGATCCGGTCTTGGTGCGCCAAGTTCGGGCCGGACTATGCTGCGCCGCCAGCGCCGCCGCCGCGGCACCGCACGCCGCCAGTACCGTCTTGCGGCGGTTCCACCCACCCAGCGTCGCCGACCAGCGCATATGGCGACCGTACCGGCCCGACTACTGCGGGTGAGCACGGATAGTCAAACGGAACTGGCACAGTCTCACTTCTAGAGATTCGGGAGTGATCGTTTCCTGCCTCAGATCGTTGAGCTTCGGGAGTATCGCATCGTGTCTCATCTCGCCTGAGACGAATCGCTGCTCCGATCGCGCGGAAGTCAGCTTCGGAGTACCGGCAGTAGCAGCCGCGATGAGGAACGGATGGTGTTGATGGTGCTGGTGCCGACGGGAGCATGGCGGAAGTTCATGATCGCCGGAAATTCCGGGTTCTGGTCATCGCTGGTGATCGTCAAGCGGATGCGGTGTCCGCTCCGGAATCGACGGGCGTTGGGGAGCAAGGGGATTCGGTAGACGACGTCTTGGCCGACCGGGACCGCGGCGGCGGTCCGGCACGGCAGGACCGGAGCGCCCGGGCGGCTGGCGCCTTCGTCGATCTCGCGCAGGCTGGCCCGCACCCACCCACTGCTTAGGTGGTCGACCAGCGAGCCGTCTTCGACGATGTCGGACACAACCACGATCCACCCGGTGTCCGACGCCGTTGCCGAGGCGACCAGTCGCAGTTCGATGTCGCCGGCCACGTCGAGGTCTTCGGCCAGCGGTGCGCTGGTCCAGGTCAGCATCGAGGGCGGGTCGATCGCGCTGGGCCTGGCTCGGTTGAGTCCTGCTCCCAGGGTCATGTACTCGCGGCTGCCGGGTTCGCCCTCGTCGGTGGCCAAGCCCCCGTCGGCGCGCAGCGCGAATTCACGGTGTGAACTGTCGGGCGGTGGCCATGACTCCACCGCCTTCCACTCACCGGCTTCGGGCAGGAAGTAGCGGAATTCCGGACCCTCGAGGATGCCAGTGTCCTGTCCCTTGAGCCAATGGTCGTACCACGCGAGCGCTTCGATGTGCAGGCTCTCCCAAGGCCAGGTCATGCCGTATTTGCCGAGCATTGCGACCCGGACACAAGGGCTTTTGGTCAGATTTGGCAGTGCGGAGAAGGTCGACGGCAGATGAAGCGGCGCGTTCTCCCAGTCACAACCCATGTAGACCGGGATATCAATGGCCTCGAGCAGTGGTGTCAGGTCGCGGTCGTCCCACCACGCATCCCGCAGCGGGTGCTTGACCACGACGTCCTGCCAAAGCTCATCCCAGGGCTCGGGTGGGTGGGGCAGCTTCATGAGCAGGTTGAGGATTCCGTTGGAGGATTCGCCGTTCATGGTGGCGAACTTCTTGTGCACCGGCGGCAAGTTCAGGATGCGGCGGGCCACGGCGAAAGGTGCGCTGCGGTAGAACCGATCGCTCTTGGTTGCCGTCAGCCCGAGCATCGACAGAAATAAACTGACAAACTTCGTGCTGGGCAGGCCGTGGTGCGACACGGCATCGTAGAGATCGCTGGTGGCACCGAACGGAAAGATGGCCTTGAGATGTGGGGGTCGCTCGACGGCGGCCTCGAGTTGCGTCATGGCGAAGTAGCTGATGCCCAGCATCCCGACATTGCCGTCACACCATGGTTGTTGACCCACCCACTCGATCAGGTCGTGCATGTCGCGGCGCTCTTGTGTGTCAAATAAGGTGAAAGTCCCACCGGAGCCCCCGGTTCCGCGCAGATTCACGATGACGTGGACGTAGCCACGCGGCACCCAGAAGTCGGTGGCCCCGGCCTCGATTAATCCGGCCGGCGCGCCGAGGTCCTGGATTTGTCGAGCGTACGGGGACGCGGCCACCAGTGCCGGAAACGAGCCTTCGGCGTCCGGGCGGAAGATGTCGGCCACCAGCTCGATGCCGTCCCGCATCGGAATCTTGACGTTGATGTGCCGACGTGTGTGGTACCGCGGTTGGCTCAGGTTGCGGAACCCACGCCCTGTTGTCTGCGGCCCGTTCAGTTGGCGTTGGCCTGGTTCGGTTCCGGCTACACGCTTCGAGATGGTGCTCATGGTGCTCTCTAAAGTTTCCTGTTCCGTTGAGATAAGTCGGGCAGGTTGTCCAGGAGGGGCAGTGCCCGACAGTTGGTGTGTTTGCGGCTGGTTGGGCCGCGGTCATGCACTAAGGCTGGAGTAGTCGGTGTAGCCGCGCTCGTCGCCGCCGTAGAAGGTAGCCCGATCGGGGTCATTGAACGGGCCCCCGGCAGCCAGCCGCGCCGGTAGGTCGGGGTTGGCCAGGAACAGGCTGGCGAACGCGATCATGTCGGCGGTGCCCTCCTCAATCAGCTCGAGGGCATCGAGGCTGGTCAGCGAGCCCGGGGTTGCCGGGTTGAGGATGAACAGGCCGGCAAAGCGCTCGCGCAAATCGACGGTCAGTTCGCGGTCGGAGGCTTCCATGACGTGCAGGTAAGCGAGGCCGATCGGCGTTAACGCGTCAACCAGCGCCTGGTAGGTGTCGCGGTAGCCGTCCTCGACGATGTCGTTGAGCGGGTTGGTCGGTGAGATTCGTAGTCCCACGCGGTGGGCGCCGATCGCCTTGGCGACAGCGCGGGCAACCTCAACGGTCAAACGGATCCTGCCGTCGACTGAGCCGCCCCAGCGATCGTCGCGCTGGTTGGCGTTAGTCGACAGGAACTGATGCAGCAGATAGCCGTTGGCGCCGTGCAGTTCTACTCCGTCGAACCCGGCGGTGATCGCGTTGCGGGCGGCGTGCGCGAAATCGTTGATCGTTTGCGCGATTCCGCCCTCGTCCAACGAGACCGGGGTGACGAAGTCCTTCATTCCCTCCAGCGTGAAAACCTGGCCCGCCGCAGCGACCGGTGAGGGGCCCACCGGTGTGAGGCCCTCGGGCAGCAGGCTGGGGTGGCCAATGCGACCGGTGTGCATGAGTTGCGCGAAGATGACTCCAACTCCACCCTCGGCGTGTACGGCGTCGGTCACCTGTTGCCACCCGGCAACCTGCTCTGTCGAATGCAGCCCGGGGGTGT
This sequence comes from Mycobacterium sp., assembly GCA_035625875.1. Taxonomy (GTDB): domain Bacteria; phylum Actinomycetota; class Actinomycetes; order Mycobacteriales; family Mycobacteriaceae; genus Mycobacterium. Next base: position 3,161 of record DASPOT010000388.1, read on the forward strand.
TGGGGTAACCCTGACCGATCACCGATGGTTGGGTGCCTTCGGTAATGACCAGCCCGGCGGTTGCGCGCTGGGCGTAGTAGGTCGCCATTAACGGTGTCGGGGTCTGGCCCGACCCGTAGGCGCGGCTGCGGGTCATCGGAGCCATCACGATCCGGTTGCGCAAGCGCATCCCGGCGAGATCGATGGGGTCGAATGCGGTGGCCATGGTGTTCTTTCCTTAACCGGCTCGATTGCCTGTCCGAACAAGTAAATCACAGAAGTATTCCATGAGCAAGCTTTTGCTCTCATCGACAGGCCGATATACTGATCGATCAACTAATTAAGGAGTCACCGGTCATGGCCCAGCGCAAAGCGGCAACCACAAATCGCGATTCGACCGGCGGTACGGTGCCCATGCCCGCGGCCGCGCAAGGCGGTCCTATCAGCCATGCGATCTTCCGAGTGGCCCGTGTGCACCGGATGATCGCCGGACAGCTGTTGCGCCGTGTGGGTCTGCACCCCGGCCAGGAGCTGGTGATGATGCATCTGTGGGAACTGGGCCCGCAACGCCAGGCCGACCTGGTGGAGTTGCTCGACTCCGACCCCGCCACCATGACCCGTACCATCCGCCGCCTGGAGCGCGCCGGCTTTGTGCGACGCTCCCCCAGCCCCGGCGACAAGCGCGCCTATCTGATCGAAGCCACTCCGGCCAGTCAAGGATTGCGCCGGCAAGTCGAAGACATCTGGGCTCAGCTTGAAGAACTCACCGTCGGCGACGTCGGCAAAAACCAACGGCAGACAATCCTCGAAGTCTTAGAAGGACTCGAGGGACGGTTGTCCCGAGTAGCTACTATGCCAGCGCACTGACGGGCAAGCCTCACATCGCACATGACGGGCTGAGCCTCGGTCGCGTGCTCGTGGGCAAACCCCACCTCGATCGCTACACGGCATACCGATCTGGTCCGAAGCCACCCGGGCCGTTCGCGGCTCAAACGCTAACCAACGGGCACGCGAGTTGAGGCACCTGTCAATGGCGTCGGCTGGGCATGCCCGAAAGGCGGATAACCTTCCCGTTAAGGCAGTGCCATCAGCGAGGTGTCCACCAAAGACCCGGTTCGCGGGCCGCCGGAGTCGCGATGGCGTTCAAGCTCATCGAGTCCGCGCAAGCCCGGTGGCGCGCAGTCAACGTT
>DASPOT010000389.1:0-9017 GCA_035625875.1 Mycobacterium sp.
TGCCATCCGCGATGGCTGCTCACGAAAGGTGATCGGCTGGGCCATCGATGAGTACCTGCACACCGATTTGGTCCAGGCCGCCCTGGAGATGGCCGTGGCGATGCGCGGTGAGCTCGGTGAGCAGGTGATCTTGCACGCCGATTATGCCGAGGTTGGTGTTAAGCCGAGGAATCGTGAGATGGCCTGTTCGAGCGGGGTTCGCTGAGGAATTCCTCGGCTTAACGTTTCGGGAGCTATCGGAGACTGTAGAGGGCTTGGAGTTTGCCTTCGGTGAGCGGTTCGATGGCCAGGGTGTTGATCGTGGGGGTGGCCGCTTTGATGGCTTCTCGCATCATGTCCAGGGTCGCGAATGCATAGAACGCTGTTGTGGTGGAGGCATTTTCGTGGCCTAGGAGTCGCATGATGACCGGCAGTGGGATTTCCTGCTGGTAAAGGTCCATGGCTTTGGTCTTGCGCAGCACGTGGCAGTGGATGTTCTCGGGGACCGAGGGACACTCGTTGCGCGCGGCTGCGGCGGCTTGCTTGAGCACAGCCGAGACCGTGTCGGTTGACAGTTCGGCGGGCCGCCCGTGGTGCAGGCTGTAGAACACCGGCCGTGTTGCGGGGAGTTTCGCGGGGTTGGGATGGAACTCGGCGAGGTAGACGCGCAGATGATCGATTGTCTTCTCGGTAAGCGGCACGATGCGGGTCTTGTTTCCTTTGCCGGTGAAGATGACGTGCCCGGGCTCGGTCAGGCAGAGATCCTGCAGGGTCAGGCCAATGATCTCGCCCACGCGTGCAGCGGTGTCATACAGCAGGATGAGCAGCATCTGATTCCTGCGGGATTTCGTCGTCTGACCGGTGAACGCGGCAAGGATCGCCCGTGTTTGGGGTTCGGTGAGGTACTCGATGGGCGTCGTGGGGTGAATCGGGGCCTTGAGGGCCTTGGCTGCCTGGCTGAGCGCGACGAGGGTGATGTCTTCATGGGATGCGTACGTCAAAAACGCTTTAACCGCGCTCAGACGCAACGTGACGGTCTTGGGCGCGTAGTGCCGCTGATCGGTCATCCAGGTCAGCCATCCTTTCAGGTGCTGGCGATCGAAGTGGTCGAAACTGACGCGGTCGCGTTCGATATGCTCGTTGTCGGCGAGGTAGCCCAGGAAGCACTCCAGGCTGATCCGGTACGCCTCAATCGTTTTCGGCGAGAGTCCCCTGGTCTTGGGCATGTAGGCGTGCAGGTAGTCACGGGCGAAGCTGAAGAATTCCGGGGCGTCGGTGCTCGGGTCTCGTCTCATTCGAATCCCACCTCCGGCAGCAATGACTGGCTCTTCCGGGTGATCTGGGCGTAGGAGTTCATGAAATCGGGAGAGGTGTGAATGTAGTAGTAGGTGCTGTCAAAGGTGGCGTGGCCCATATAGCGGGACAGGTAAGGCAGCATCGCTGCGACATCTTTGCCCTGCCTCATCCATCGTTCGATGCTGGCGTAGGCGAAATGGTGCCGCAAGTCGTATGGTCGCGGCTGCTGGCCGCCCGCGGGCCCGGGCCAGTCCGGCCTGATCCCAGATGCGACTAAACATCTTTCCAACTGTTGCCGCGGTGACTTGGTTGCCGGCGGCGGAGACGAAGAACGTCCGACGCGAGGCGAAGTGTGCACGCGATGTTCGATCGCAAGCGTTAAGGATCTCGATGACCTGACCGGTCAAAGGCAGTCTGCGGCTACGATTTCCCTTGGACCAGATGATGTCGATGTGCCCGCCATCCAGGTCGACCTGCCCGGTCTGCAGTGCACGGGTTTCACCGGTCCTGAGCCCGCACGAGTGCATCAGCGTGAAGAACGCGACCGCTTGCCATCGCCACGGGGACTGCGCCTGGATCTGGGATGCGGCGGTGAAGAACAACTCGATCTCACCCCGGGTCAACAGGTAGGGGCGAGGAGCAACGAACGGGGCTTTCCAACGGTCGCAGAGCACATAGGCGTCGTTGCCTCCGTTCGCCTTCAGCCACCGTCCGAAGTCGCGGATGTAAGACAGCCACGACCGGTACCGGCCCGAACGTTCCAGCTGAACGCTCACCCATCCTTCGACGGTGTCCTTATCGAACACGGCCCGGTCGCGTTCGCTGCAGTAGGCGTCGAACTTCTTCAGGTACCAGATGCGGGAGGCGCCGCAGAACCCCATGCTCGCCTTGAACGCCAGGTACGCGTCCAGCTCGGTCGCGAACGCGCTGGTGAAACCGTGACTGCTCATGGCCGCACACTTTCAGGAACCGAGAGCACGCATTCGAGCAGACGCTCTCGGTCGACTCTCATATAAAGGTTGGTCGATTCCGGGCTGGCGTGGCCGAGCACGGCCGAGATCGTCGGAAGCGGGACCGCTGCGGCCAGCAGTCGCGACGCGGCGTTGTGGCGCAGCAACCGGGTCCCAGCCTTGACATCGGTCACTCCCGCTTTCCGGAACGTCTCAACGGTCACCCAGTGCACCGACGCATGATCGGCCAACCGGGTGTGCGGGGCCACCGAGCGCAAGAACACGTGATCATCGCCCGAGCCGGGCCGCTCGTCGAGCACATAATCAGCGAGCTTGCCCATCACCAGCGCCGGCAGCGGCAGTCTACCGAGGAGGTCTACGCGAACGCCGCCTGCCAAGACCAATGGAAGGTGGAAGGAGAGGACGTCAGCTCACCGATGCAAGTGAATGTCAGCGTGATCCAGGCAGGCGGGCCCGGCCCGGTGATCGATAAGCTCACCACTGCGAGGGTCACGGACTTCCAGACCTCAGCGAGCGGTGACAACGCACTGCTGAAGGTCGCCGGAATGCCGCCACTTAAGCCGTTGGCTATCGCGCAGCAGGGCCCCCACCCCGGCCAGAGACTGACGGCCGTGGGCTTTCCTGCCGGTGTTTGGGAAGTGCTCGACCCGAATCGTTTGCCGCAGCCCAGCTTCAATTCGGGCACGGCGTCCGGTCAGCAGCTCTCACCGACCGGAACGCCGACAATCGAGATCAACGCGGATGTGTCCCCGGGAATGAGCGGCGGACCGACGGTCAACAGCGACACCGGCGAGGTGCTGGGAGTCAACTCCGAGGGGATGGTCAACGGGAAGCAGGCGTTCAACGTCATCACCGACACCGCCACGCTGCGGGACTTCCTGCACAAGAACAATATCCAATTGGCGGCGCCTCCATCACCCACTAAGCCGTTCCCCTGGGTGTGGGTCGTTGTCGGGGTGGTGACAGCAGCGGTGGTGGCGACGCTGGTGCTGCTGGCGTTGTTGGGGCGCAGAAAAGGTCGCCCGCAAGCTCCCATCCAGGGTGGCCCGCAACCGCCCCAGCAGGCCGACCGAACGGGGGGCCCCCTCTCCCGTCAGTTCGCCGCCGACCACGAGGAAGCCGCCGAAACACTGGGCCTGACCGCTCCCGACACTCGTCCGTCTGGATGGTGTTGAACGGGAAGAGATGTCAGGCCCGCAGTTGATCACAATGGTTTGCGGTCTGCTCGCAGCGGCAGCCGTCATTCGTGACCGCCGTCGGTGCGGCTCCACTGCGATGGCCAGATCGATCGTACGATCCTGTGTCGGCCAACCGATTCACGAGTTTGATGCGGTGAAGCCCGGTCGAGAACCCGGATCACTGAGAACGTGTTGGGAAAGTGACTCGGCGTGGCTGCGTGACTGATCGACTTTTGTTGCCAATGTGGCCGCGTGATCGAGAGCATCGGAAAACAAACCCGGTCACACAAAACGGCGTGTGCTGAGACCAGCTGTGTGCGACGGGATTCGCGTGATGCGGCGCGTCGCTCGCGGCCAAGCTTGAGTTCGAGTTCGGCAAGGGTGGCCATGATGGCAGCGACGGCATGCCCGGTCGAGGTGGCCGTGTCGATGCCGTCGCGTAAGGCGCGCAATAGGATTCGGCGCTCACCGAGTTCGGTGACGCTGAAATCCCCTTTACGACACACCAATACCACGACATCTACCAGCAGAAACGCGACACCGCCGAATACATACGGCGCCCTATGTCAGGAGTCCTGGGGATGGGTGGTGCTAGCGTGACGGCCGCGGTGGCGTGCATGACCTGCGGTGCTGAATTGCGGTCGAGCGCGAAGTTTTGCGATGAGTGTGGGTCGCCGATTGCGGGGCCGGGCACGCCGGCGGAGTACAAGCCTCACCAGCGTTTTTGCCGTCAATACCAAGTGCGACAAGGTAACCCGCCACGCATCTGCACGTATAGCCCGCCGCCATCAGCTCGTCGATTGGTGGGAAGTATTGCACGGCAAAGTATCGCTCGCGGTCGCGGTGGTATCCGGTTGTATCCGGCGTCCCTCAGCTCGACCAGGGCCTCGTGTATCTCGGCGGGCACGCTCGGTGTCGGCTCGCCGGTATCAAGATTGATCGCGTTCGTCGCCGCCGCCCATCCGGCAACCTCATCAGGAAAGAACTCGATCACGCCCAGCGGCTGTCCGTCCGCGAGCGCAACGGCGTCAGCCAGCAGCTCGATATCAGGCAAGCCGGGTGAGCCCGGTGGCCCGGTGCTGGCCTACCGCCCCGGCCAGGTCCTCGGTTGTCCCATCGAACCAGGGGATCCGTCGATGACCGATTTCCCCAAATCCGGGTTCGGCGGGCCAGAAAAAATCACGGCTGGTGTCGTCGCCGTCGATGTCGCGGTGGTGATTGTCGTGACAGGTGCCCGAGTCCCAGTTGGGGCCCCAGGCAGGATCCCAGGGGTCGCCCGGGCACCAGTGGTAATCTGGGACGGGCCCAACTGGTTGGGCCCCGGCCTCGGTTGCGGCGGCCAAACCAGCCAGCCCCAATCCGGCGGTCGCCATGACCGTCATTGCGGCAACCTGAGCGAATTTTTTCATGCAACATTTGTACCAAAACGACTCATGAAGGTGGACGGCGGTCGTGCGCGTGCCGCCGGGCACCTCACCCCTGGCACCGGGGGCACCAGAAGAACGTTCGCCTACGTTGTCGGGGCGAAGCTTAAACCCGTTCGCTCACTTGCGTCGCTGGTGACGAGTCGCACGTCGCGACCGACCGGGTTCAGGTGGCGTTCAGCTCTGACTGCGGGCGATCAGAGGATATTGAACCTCGCTCACCTGCACCCTCAGCGATGAGGGCCGCCCCGCAGTTGTCCTCAGCCTCGGCGTCGGGGGTCCGGGCCCGTACCTGCGCGCGGGCGCCCGGCCACCCGCGGTGTCCACTCCAGCTCGCCCACGCCGCTGCTGGGCTGTGTCGGAACGGGAACCTTCAACGGCGGGGTTGGTGATGTGGTGCTCGCGACGGAGTTCGCGGATCACAACGCCACACGCCCATAGGAGTCGGCAGCGGCGGCAATCTCAGCCAGCGCGCCCATGAGTCGCTGCCGAATTCCGCTCTATGGGATCAAGAGCGGCGCGCTGGCGCGCAGCGTACGAATTCATAATGCGGCAGCTTGAGCTGTGGGATGTCGTTCCGGCGCTGCCGCCTCCGCCGCCGCCGGCCATCACGGCGCTGCCCGACAACTACCTGGAGGACTTGCTCGACGGAATCGACCTCGGGGAGCACGACGCGACCGAAGCCAGGCTCCGAAGGCTCTTCTGCACAATCAGCAAGCAGGACCAGCATCGGGTCGCGCGCGACCTCTTCGAACGCCTGCTCACCGTTCCCGACGACGGCAGGGACATCCACATCGTGGGCGGCTTCCTGGAAGCATGTGCTCGCATTGACGCCGCACTCATCGAACCTGGCTGGATCGAACAACTCGTCGATTCGGAGGCGTTCCAGCGCCGGTCATCCGCAGCGGTGATTCTTTGGGATAAAGCGTTGGTGGACCCCGGCGACGTGCCCCTCGACCAGATCGCGAAGCTGGCGAAGCCGTCGACAGAAGACTGGTACGTGTACTCCCCGGCGATTGCCGCGCTGAAGGAGCTGGCGTTGACCCGTCGCGCCGCGCTTCACGTCCTGCTCGACCTCGCCGAAAGCCCGGAAGCCACCGACCGATTTACAGCGGTGAGTGCTCTTTCGGGGATTGCAGGCGTCTTCCCGGCCATTGTTTGGGGCGCTGCCAGAGAGCAGCTCGAACGGCTCGCGCACGATCCCGATGAAGGCGTTGCCAACCCAGCCTTTGAACTCCTCGCGAGCCTGCGCCAGTCTGACCCCGACACTCGCGATGTGTATGGACACTTCGGTATGTAGGCATCATGTCGGCCTCATGCATGAGGTATGATGTTGGGGCACTTTGAAACACGCGACGTGCGAGTCGCTGTCGTCGAGATGGCCGCCAAGGGATCAGCACGTGAGCCGCCAGGACAACGACCAGACTTCCGACGCCGGCATGGGGTACACCACCTCGGCTTTCCGCGCCGACTTGCTCGGCGAGCCCGACGTTTCGGCCGCTGCCGCCGCCGAGGCGGGGGTGTGGGGAGTCGAAGGGTTGCCGAGCGGCGCGGGGCTGCTTGTCGTGAAGCGCGGCCCCAACGCCGGATCGAGGTTCCTGCTGGATCGCCCCGTCACATCGGCCGGCCGGCATCCCGACAGCGACATCTTCCTCGACGACATCACCGTCAGCCGCCGGCACGCCGAGTTCCGAAGCGAAACCGGCGAATTCCGCGTCGTTGACATCGGTAGCCTCAACGGCATCTATGTCAACCGTGAACCGGTGGACTCGGTGGTGCTGGCCAACGGCGACGAGATCCAGATCGGCAAGTTCCGTCTGGTGTTCCTCACCGGGGCCAGCGAGGGGTTGACGCCGAGGGCCTGACGCCGGACCGCAAGTTACACATCCCTGCTGGCTTATGTTCCAGGGAGCGCACTCGGTAATGCGCAGGTGTGCGCGGTCAACAACAAGTTGTCGTATGCCGCCTGGCCCTCTCCGCGTGAAGCCGTCGATCCAAACCTGGCGGCCACACCATGTCGAACGCGGCCCATCCCACCTGTCTCGGTCTCGGTCACATCGAAACTCGCATGGGTTGCGGGTCTTCGCGAATCCTGCCGGGGGCACCAGCGTTTTCGCAGCTCAGAGGCGGTTTTCTAAGGTGCGCGTAGACCGTGACATCGATGCCGCGGCCTGGGATACGCGCGGCCGAGGCGTCAAAGGTCGGCTGCCGGTCGGGGATGTCAGGTCTTGGTTGTCCAGTGGGCGAAATCGTGGGCCTCGTCGTATCCATAGTCCCCGCCCTCGCCGAGGCCTACCCCCGATGGGGGATCGATTCGATGTGGCGCAGGAGTTTCACGCAGCGGCCCGGCCGACACGTCGTGTGCCTCGTCGTACTCATAATCGTGGCCCTGGGGAATGCTTGGGTTCTCGGCACCGAAGTCGCGAGCGGGCCGGTTCTCTTCCACGTCACACCTCCCTTTATGAGCCTTTATGAGCGTACGCCTTTATGAGCGCACGGCTTGCCGTCAGGCGGTCGCCGTATTTCATTATCCGCGCGATTGAAGACCGCGGACGTAGGAGTGATTGCTGTAGAGATTATTCGCCAGGCGTAATCAAAACGAACACCCATCCCCCACCCCACACGTCCGTCCCCGCGTTAGAGGCCCTGTGTCGTCAGCCAGGCGTCGAGCGCGTGATCGGTGAGGCTGGCCAGCGACACCGACCGGTCTTTGCGTTCGTATTGCAGCTTGCGTACGGCCTCATCGAGGCGTTCGCGGGTGGAGGCCCGCACCCGGACCTGCAGCGAGCTGTTCAGCGGTTCGGGGCGGGGCGCCGGCACCGGCAGGGACGGGTCGGGGTTGTCAACCCGGGGCGGGATCGCCTCGACTACCGGATCGACACGGCGATGCAGGGCCGGGGCGCGGTGGATGCTCATGCGGGTGCTCCAAGCTGGATGGGCAGTTCGGTGAGTAGCTCGTCGTAGGCCAGCTGCAACGTCATTGCGCGGCCACCGCGGAACTGGTGGATCGCTGTTTGCGCGGAATGCGCATCCTGGCGCGCGGCGAGCTCGGGAATCATCGTGCGCGCGAACAGATCCCCGAACGCGTTCCGTAGTTCGGTCTCGCGGACGCGGTGCTCGTTGTGGCCGCGCCACCGATTGATCACGATCTTGTCGATCACCAGGCGCGGGTTGCCGCGCCGGGCGACGCCGCGCACCGTCTCCTCGAGCTCCACGCAGCCCGGGTGGATGTCGACATCCCGATCGGGTGGCACCGTCAACGGCGAGGAGGTCATACCGCAACCCGGCCGCTTCTACGGCGCGACTGGATCACCAACCGGGTCACGGGCGCGCGGGGCCGGTAGCGGGCTCCGTGCCTCTGGCTGCGCCGAGAGGAGCCATTACAGCGTTTACTCGACCGGCTATGGCGTGACGAAGATGACAAACGACCTCGCGACCCGGGACCTCGGTCCCTAGCTGCTGAGGATTGCCGGGCGATCCGATTGAGAGGGTAACGCTCAGTACAAGGGGGAATGATGGGCCCGACAACGTATCTCGCGCGGCTCCCGGGGCGGTTCCCGGGATGGAAGGCGTTTAAGGTTCGGCCACACCAGCGCGGTGAGGACGCGGATTTCTACGCCTGGACCGGCTCTGGCGTCCTACGACGCCGTGCGTGATGTGCTGCCGTCCAGCGACCTGCATCCGGTCCGCTGGTTCGACGGCCGAGCCGCAGTCTTAATCGCGGCGATGCGTTACCACGAGGTCAGCGTGAGGCACGCCGACGGAACACCGGATCTGCTAGCCCCCTACGGTGAGGTCCTGATCGCGGCCCTGGTCACCCGCAGACCCTTGCAACGAGGGCTGCCACTGCTCTTGCCGACCATGCAGGGCCTCGGCGGATTCGTCTTGGATCTGCCAGTCACCACCGCCGAGGCATGTGACCTCGGGCGCAAGCTCTTTGGGCTGCCTAAGTTCGTCGCCGACATGGACTTCCGCGAGGAGCCCACGCAACGCCAGGTGAAAATATCTGAAGGCGATGCCGAGATCATGACTCTGAGGGTGTGCCCTAGGTGGCTGGTGTTTTTCGCGTGGCGTTGACCCCAAAACCGGGCGTGATCGGTGAGAATGGTTGGGTGACTTTGGGTTTGACCCCGAAACAGGCGGATCTGTGGCGAACGACGGTGGACTTC
>DASPOT010000390.1:0-3422 GCA_035625875.1 Mycobacterium sp.
GCGCTGTGAGGTGCTGGGCTTGCGGCTCGAGGATGTCAACGCCGGGGAGCGGCGTGTGTTCATCGCCGAAGGCAAGGGCGGGCGCCAGCGGATCGTGCCGGTGTCGGCCCGGTTCTTCGTATCCCTGGGCAGCTACCTGGAACAGGAGCGTCCGCCGAACGCGACGACCGAGCGGGTGTTCGTGGTGTTGAAGGGCCGGCGGCGCGGTGCGCCGCTGTCGGCGGCGGGAGTGGAGGAGATCCTCGACGGCGCCCGGGCTCGGGCCGGACTCGATCGGGCGACCTGCCACCAACTGCGCCATACCTGTTTCACCCGACTGCGGGAAGCGGGCATGGCCCTGGAAGCCATCCAGGCCCAGGCCGGCCACGCTTCGATCGACTCGACCCGCATGCAGTTCGCGGCCGACCTCGGCATCAGAGATCAGCGCGCCGGTGTCGGGGTCTTCGACCGCGCCCGGGTAGTGCACCGGAGTCCACACGGCCTCGTCGATGGCCTCGATCGCCTTGGTGACTCGGCGGTTTCGGCTCAGGGTCAGCGAGAATTCGACCTGCTCGTGCAGGCAGGCGCCGAGCACCTTCTTGGTGGCGAACGCGGAGTCGCCGCGGGCCATGAGCGTGGCGTGCGGGTCGATCGCTCGGGCGGTGGTGATCGCTTGCTTGAGTTGGCGGGCGGCGCCGCGCCCGGAGCCGGTCCTGCCGCCGCGCAGCCACGCCTCGGCGATCACCGGCGCCGCGGTCGCCGTGGACAGCGTGGTGATCAGCGGAGACAGCCCTTTGCGCAGCAGCGCGCCCGGCGATCTTGGCGTGCCCGAACGAGGCGCCTTGTTTCTGGTGCCCGTAGACCGGGCGCAAAAGCGAGTCGATGTCCAAAAACATCCGCTCGTCGCTGCCAACCAGCAGCCGGGTGCGGGCCGCGAGCGCGATCAGATGCGCGCGGGCCACCGCGGCGAGCTGGTTGGCGTGCCCGAAGCTGAACTCGCGCAGCAAGATCCCCACTGTCGAGTCGCATACACCTCGTCGAATACCCGGGGTGTGCCGCCGGCGCGCAGCACGTTCGCATCGTCGATGCTGTCTGCGCCGCACATCATGCCCGCGATGATCGTGGTCAGCTTCCCGGCCGGGTTCACCGCGCCCGAGGCCACCCGGGTGCTGGGCAGCTCGACGTGCTCGCTGATCAACCGCGAAAGACCGGTCTGCTCAGCCAATTCCAGCACCGGAACCAAACCCGCGGCCGACACCAGGTTCTGCTCGTCGAACACAGCGGACTCGACGCTGAACGTATGCGATGATTGCACCGAGAATGCCTTCCGAACCAGGGACGATTACGACTTCGACAATTGATATTGTCCCAGTTCAGAAGGCATTTTCGCTGTTCACACGCCGATCAGCAAAGACCAACCGTCCACGGATTCAGGCTAAGCTAAGTAATACCGCGTCGAGACGGCCGAGATTGCAGTGGCGCGCGCTACTGAGCTCCACCTACTGAACGGGAGCCCTGCACATCGCCTCGGCCCAGGCGATGTGTCCTTCGAAGCCAAGCGATTCCGCCATGGCGCGATAGCGATCCCGATAGTCGCGGTAGGCAACATTGTCGCCGCGGGCCCGGGCTAGCAGGGCACGCAGCCGCAGCAGCCAGATCTCGCGTATCACCCCACCCTCTTCGGCTGGCGCGGCCGCTACCCGCTCGATCGCGGCCTCGGCTTCGGCCACGTCACTCTCTGCCCCGCGATCGAGCAGTGTCTCCACCAGAACACCAGTCGCGAAAATGCCCGCGGCCAGCGGCAATCCCTCGCGGGACAGTTGGTCGACGGCGGCACGCATGAGCAGGATGGCCTCATCGCGATCTCCACGCCGAGCCCTCTCCCGTGCCAAGTACAGCTCGATGGTCGGTAAATCGCCTAAGGCCTGTCCCTGGCGTCGGCACATCTCGTCGACCTCGGCCAGCAGCTGCTCTCCGCGACCACGCTCGGCAGCCGTGTGGCGGTGCACCAGCGTAACGCCCAGCGCTCCCCGGGCTTGGGCCAACGCGAAGTCATCACCGGATCGTTCGGCATTCTGTAGCGCAGCCTCGCTCTCGCGCACCGCCCGATCGTCGGCCGTCACGATTCCAACCGGTATCCCCACGAGGTAGACCCAGGCGACGACCATAGCGTAGGCCATGGGGTCGGCGCTGCGGGCCATGGCCAGTCCGTGCCGCTGGTCGTCGCGCCATCCGGGAAGACCCAGGAAACACCGGGCAATAGCCCGGAACGCGAAGGCGAGCGCTAACGGCGACCCGGTAATGAAGTTGCCTTTAGAGGGATCACCGTCGGCCAGATCGATGACCCGCTGTGACCAGCGCAGCACGTCACTCACCTCGGCGCACTCAATCTTGGCGTAGATCGGTATGAAGGACAGCCCCACCAAAAGGGTCGCATCGCCGACCGACTCGATGAGGGTCCAGGTTTCCGACGCCAGCCGCGACGCCTCGCTCCGCTGGGCCTGAAACGCGAGATCGATCACCAGCCCGGCCATCCCGATAGCCAGTGACGCCTTGTCCCCGGCGGCGGTGCACAACTCCCGTAATTCATCAAACCGTTCCCCGGCAACGTTTTCGTGGACTCGCCAGGCGATCCCGCACACCATGGTGCGCGGGGCAATGCGCATGGCTGCCCGGTTGGGGTCCTCGGCGGGGAGTGCGTCGGCGATCCTTCTGGCGCGCTCCCAGCTCAGTCGCGCGGCGTTGATGTCGCGGTTGGTCGCCCAGGTTGCGGCGCGCATGTGCCAGCCGTAGGCGGCATGCAAATCACCGGCGGCCTCCAGATGTTCGGCAATCAAGGCGGCATTTTCCTCAGCTGCTGCCGGGTCACGTGATTCGATTGCGGCCGCGACGCGCCGGTGCAGCTCGGCGCGATCCGATTTGAGCTGTGATTCGTAGGCCACCGCGCGGATCAGCGGGTGGCGGAAGGCGTACTCGGCGGTTGGGGTGAACCGCACCTGATCGATCAGCTCCGCGCCCAGCGGCTCATCGACCACCGCATCGATGCCCAACGCGGCCAGCAGCTCCGCCCCGAAGCGGGCTCCGATCACCGACGCCGCGTTCAACGTCCGCTTGGCCGGGGTGTTCAGGCGGTCGATGCGCGCCTCGATGGCCGCCTGCACCGTGGCCGGCACGCTCACCTCGGCCACATCGACCTGGCGCACGTAGCCACCACGCTCACCTGCCAACACCCCGCGCTGGGCCAACTCGCGCACCATCTCCTCGGCGAAAAACGGGTTCCCGGCGGCCCGTTCGGCGATGATCGCCGCCAGCTCGCCGACCGAGGGATCCGACCCCAGCAGCTCACCGATCAGCGCCGCGGTGTCCGAATCACCCAGTGGGGCAAGCGCGATGGTCTGCGCGCCGTGCACCCCCGTCAACGCTCCCACATACTCGGGGCGAGA
>DASPOT010000391.1:0-78868 GCA_035625875.1 Mycobacterium sp.
GCCGATGGTGGCTTGGCCCTCGTAAAGTTCCTGGAGGAGCAACAGCCGTCAGCCGAGTAGATTATCGGCGTAGGCACCGTAGTAGCTGGAAGTGGCTGTGACACAGGGTGGTAACGAATAGGCAGACCTCCGACATAATACAACCATATCGGCACCCGCCGCGGCACGGCGACCCAGTTCGCCCAGCGCGCACTCGACTGCGTGATCTCCTGTGAAACGAAGCTACTGATCGTCGATGACCTCCACTTCCTCAGCTTTCGAACGACTCGTGAGGGAATCAGCAACCAGTTCAAGTACATCAGTAATGAGTTCCCGCTGACGATCGTGTTCATCGGCATTGGGTTGCGTGAACGCGGACTCTACAGCGACGGCCCCTACGCCGAGGAGGTCCTTGGTCAATCAGGCCGCAGAATCACAGGATTCAAGATGCGCGGATTTTCCGTGGGCAATGAGTCCGGCCGGATTGAGTGGCACAAGTTGCTGTTGGCGATCGAGCAGCGTGTCGTCTTGGCGAACGCCTATCAAGGAATGCTCGCTCACGAACTATCCGACTACCTCTACGCCCGTTCCTCTGGGCGCATCGGCTCGCTGATGACGCTGATCACCAGGGGCTGCCTCAGAGCGATCCGCGCCGGCACCGAGGTACTCACGAAGGACCTGCTGGATGGAATCCGCAACGACGAGGCGTCCGAGCGAAGTCGCGACGAGCTTGAGAATGCCTTGGCCGCAGGGCGTCTGATGACTATGCCAAAGCGTCCCCGGTCCCGGAAACACCTTGAACCCCTCTCGGAATGAGTCCGGCGAAAGGTACGTCAGAGGGTAGAGCTGGAGCGAATCGATGCCGAACGTGCGGACACTTCCGATCCACAACGCCCCACTCGCTGGCGAAGTCCTTGAGTCATGGCTTGCTGTGACGGCCGACCGATTTCAGGTCACATGGGGAGAGTTGATGGAGGCAATCGTTCCAGATTCATCGACTCTGGATCGCGCGCACCTAAGCAACATACTGACCCCAGATGAGGAAGACGAGATCGGCCATGCAACCGCGATCCGGGATCCTCAACTCCTACAACGGATGACCCTGGCGAACTACGGTCAACCGGTAGTCACGATCGACCCGACTACTCGGAAAGCCATCACCCCCTGGGGTGAGATCTCCCGTCAAAGGTACTGTCCGCGTTGTCTACTGGAAAAGGCAGGCCGGTGGCAACTGAGCTGGCGCCTGCCGTGGTCTGTCGTTTGCTTCGAGCACCGCTGCTTCCTCAACGACGTCTGCCCTGAGTGCAGGGGCGCCCAGAGGATTGACCCCACGTGGTTTCGCGCCGGAATGTATCCAAAATCGTTTCGCTGCAATCGCATTACGGAACGGCGCCGTTGTCCAGGTGATCTTCGCACTGCGCGTATCTCGTTGGTAGAGGACTGCCTTGTCCTCGGCATCCATCGTTCCCTACAGCACTTGGTCACTGGCCTAAATGTTGAGACAGGCATATATGCCAGTGTCGGCCAAGTTACTGTCGACCAGTTCTTGGCCGACCTCCGCATGCTCACCGCGCGGATACTACGCTCGTGCCCGCCGTCGCTCCTAGCGAGAATCTTCTGCACTGCCGCACCGGTGGGCGATGCGCACTACTGGAGCCGATGGAATACTCTGCCTTCTCCAATCGAGGTCGCAGAACGCCGATGGTTCGGATGGGATGCGGGTGCACCCGCGATCGCGGCCGGTTCGGCCCTGGCCGTGGCAATACTGCTTCAACCTGATGAGGGCGCGGCAGTAGCGATGTTGTCTGAGATACTCCGCAAGGAAAGTGCCCGTCGAATATCCGCGCAACACAGTCTGTTAGGGCGCCACTCAAGTGCCGTGTTGACGCACTTGGATGAGGCTGCTGTCGCCCTGCCACGCAACGACCATCATGCGACCTTCCGCCTCACGGAATGGATCGCCCAAGCATGCGCGGATAACTCACTTCCGGGAGATGCCGGGCCTAGCACGGCTGACAAGGTCCGCGGTGTCCAACATCGACACCAACGTGTGGAGGTCGCACTCATCGCGAACTCCCCGGTAGTGGACAGCTAGCGGACTGCCACGCAGCAGCCCCCCACTACACATCGAAGAGAGACCACGGAAGGCACTGTAATGAGGTACATCGACAACGAAGACGGCCATCACGTAGTCGAATTGACGCGCAGAAACCTGGAGGTTCTACTCGCCGAATTGGATGACCCGCTATCGATGCGTACGTTGATTGACGGCGACGACAAGATCATGGTTCGCGCGGTCGAGACCGACGCTTACCGTGGCGACATCCCCGCGCAGACCGCTGCCGCCAGGGAAGGGACAATCGAAGTGACCCGCTCCGAGTTGAAGACCCTGCTTGCGGGCCTGGATGCCCCCTCAGAACTCGCGACCAGCGTATTCATCGGGGACCACGCAATCATGGTGCGCGCGATGGAGAATGACGCCCACTACCGCGGACGTGCGCCGGGCCCAATGTAGATGCCATCGACCGGCGAGGAGATATGAGCGCCTCACAACACGACCCCAGCGAGAGCAACCCGGACCAGACCGTCGACGAACTGCGCGCCGAAATGGGCGGTCGCTGGTTGGTCAGATCCCGGGGCTCTTCGCATATCTGGGATCTCGACCAAGGGACATACGAGCGCCGCCCGGGCGCCGCAAGTCTTTCTGGCGCATTTGACTACGACGGTGTACCCCACAGCATCACCAGGGTCGAACAATGGCCGAAGGTGGGCTCCAAATCGCTGGTCTGGTTCGACGACCCGCGCCGGCCGCTTGACGTTGAACAATTCCGCCGATCATCGACCATCGTCCGGATCGAACGCTACCCAACCGATCCTGACACCCCAATGACGGTTGACGGCTAAATCTCGCGGCAACTTGAGCCGGCAGGTTCTGCGAGCCGCCCACCGTCACCCGCCAGTGCTTGTCTCGCCGATGCCGCCGCCCGTACGAATGATCAGACCATTTCTCAATCTGATGTCATCGATGACATCGCGATGACACCTCAATTGAGACGATGACACGAAATTTGAGAACCTACATGTCGCCCCGCTATCGAGCCATGTTGGCGAACCGCGACAGGTGCAGTTGGTGCGCGACGGTGACCGTCTTGGTCGGGCCGTTGCGGTGTTTGGCGAGAATCAAGTCCGCCTCACCGCCACGAGGGTCGTCGCGTTCGAAGGCATCGGGGCGGTGCAAAAGAATTACCAGGTCACTATCTTGTTCGAGACTATTGTGCAAATTGATACCATTTGCGACGAAATTGTGGGTACCATTTACGGTTCCATCATAAACATCGCATTCACCGATGCTGGTGATTTCGATAATCTTGTCCCAAAACACATCGCTCGTAGCGAGCGTGTGAATTTCGGGGTCTTCAAGCGCTACCGCCATCCGATGCAGCAGCGATTTTCCAGCTGCGTGTCGCCGTCTCGACTCGCAGAACCGCATGTTCATTGTGGCTCTTAACTCGCCATTGGTAACGCCGTTGCGGGCCAACGCTTCTCGTACCATGCTCCCTACGTCCGGGGGTACGGTGTCCGAGCCGGGACGTCGCGCACGTGATCCCAACTCTCGAAGCACAAGTTCCGCGGACCTGCTACGCGCACCGTGCAAACCAACCTTGGTCAAGAACGCCGTCTGGTTCTCTCCCCTGTCAATCCACAAATGCCAGCAATCGCGGTATCCCGCCTTGCGCATCCTTTTAATCCGACTCTGCACACCTAGACGAAGGAGCAATTGTGCGACATCGTTTGCCAATTTCCGACTGCTCGACGCGTAATAGGTTCTCCCTAGACCGACCTTCGCATCCCATCGAACAGAGCCATCGGTCGCCCATAGGTGGCGCAAGAACAATGCTATCTGGTCGTTCGGCAACGCGAAAACTGGCTTCGGCACGAACTTTTCATGGCTGCGCAACCCATACAGCCCGAGGCTTTCGAGCCACACAACGATCGGGTTCCGTCGACCACGCGCCAGTCGATACGGCGCCGGCAGACGCAGCGTGATCATTCGCGCTGCCGGGTACTCGTCGCGCAACGCGGTCACACCGAAGTGGGCTGCGGAGATCGTCACAGCCGCCAAGTTAGCTTCATCTACGGAGGCGTAGCGGATCGGCTGGTTCTTTACACATGAACCATCGCCGATCATGTGCGCCAGCAGAATCACCTCGAAATCAGGAAGGCGCTGGTTCTCAACTGGCTCAGGTACCCGCCGCGGTACCGCGATTCGGTCGCCAACTTTCAGCTCCTCCAATGGATTCCAGCCATCGAGCGTCATAAACGGATGGTTGCCAGTGGCCTCGACCTCACGTCCTGATGCCAGCTGAAGACGAAACACCTCCTTGCGGCCACTCGGAAACACGTTCGTCATCGGCCGCGCAACCATCCGCAGCTGCTCGTCGAGCGACCACACCAGCGGGCGCTCGCCCGTGCGCAGCAGCTCACCCAGAGTGACTTCGGCACCGGTGTCGGCCCGCAGGATTCGCGTCGAAGCCGTGAGGCATCCCGACTCGCGCAGATCAGCCAACATCGGCTTCTTGTCGGTGCGCTGTTCGGGACCGCGGTTCAGCTGGCTAAGGGCAACAACGGGTACATCGAGTTCCTTCGCCAAAAGCTTTAAGTTGCGAGAGAATTCGGACACCTCCACCTGCCGTGACTCGAATTTCTTGCCCGAGGTCATCAGCTGCAGGTAGTCCACGACAACCAGCCGCAGATCGGCCTTCTGCCGCAGCCGGCGCGCCTTGGCCCGGATCTCCATCATCGTCAGGTTCGGCGAGTCGTCGATATACAATGGCGCCTCGCTGATTTCACTCATCCGCCGCGCCAGCCGGGTCCAGTCGTCGTCGCTCATCCGGCCCGAACGCATGTCGGAAAGCTTGATTTTCGCCTCGGCCGACAGCAGCCGCATCACGATCTCGGACTTGCTCATCTCTAGCGAGAAGATGACGCAGGCCATGCGGTGCTTGATCGAGCATGACCGCAGGAAATCCAACCCGAGGGTGGAGTTGTGCGTCGGCACCATCCCGCGGCCGGCCAGATACAGCTGCGCGGCATTGTCCACCTGCACACAGCGCACCGGAACGCTGCGAATCCGCCGCACCGCGTCCAATTGCAGCACCGGGGCCATCAGGGTAGCGGTCCCCCGGCGCCTGTCATACCGCGAGATCGATCCGGCCGCGGCGATACTGTCCAGGCCGCAACGCAACTCGGCTGTGGTGCGGATCCCATAACCTGTTGGCCACCGGTGATCGGCGTCGGCGATGATGACCGTGCCATCGGAGAACTCGATCTCGTAGCATGGCCGGCCCAACATGACGTCGGTTGCGGCCACCACCCGCGTCGGCAGCCCGTCGGCGCCGAGCAACTGATCCCCGACGGCGACGTCACCCATCGTCGTCCAGCCCGCTGGTGTCGGCAGTGGTGTGTTCAGTGCGAGCGCCTTGCCTACACCGGGACGGGCCGCGACGATGATCATCTGTCCCGGGTGCAGACCATTGGTCACTTCGTCGAGCTCGTGAAACCCGGTCGGCACCCCGCGCGCCACGCCGCCGGTCGACGCGATGGCATCGATCTCGTCCATCGTCGGCTGCAGCAGATCCTCCAGCGCGACGAAGTCCTCCGAGAGCCGCCGATCGGTGACGTCGTAGATCTCGGCCTGCGCCCGGTCGACCACCTCGGCGACATCGGAGCCCTCGGCACCCGCGTAGCCGTACTGCACCACCCGGGTGCCGGCCTCCACCAGCCGGCGCAGCAGCGCCTTCTCGGCGACGATCCCGGCGTAGTAGCCGGCGTTGGCGGCCGTCGGCACCGTCGAGATCAGCGTGTGCAGGTAGGGCGCGCCGCCGACTCGGCGCAACAACCCGCGGCGGTCCAGTTCGGCGGCGACCGTCACCGCATCGGCCGGTTCCCCGCGCCCGTACAGGTCCAAGATGGCGTCGTAGACGTTCTGGTGCGCTGGGCGATAGAAGTCGCCGGGCCGCAGCCGTTCCAACACGTCGGCGATGGCGTCCTTGCTCAATAGCATGCCGCCCAGCACCGACTGCTCTGCGGCGAGATCCTGTGGCGGCTGGCGGCCGAAGTCTTCACTGGGTGGCGAGGCATCCATGCCGGGGTACCCGAGATCGTCGACGACCGCCATGGGCTCTCACCTCCTCCCGACATAAGGCTCGAACGCACATTCGACGTCCGGTATTTTGAACCGTAAGTCAAGGCACCGACACCGCTCCTCTCAGCTCAATTGCCCGACTCCTCCTCAGGCCGTTCCGGCCCGCATCGTCGACGGCCTCGGCCCAATTGGCCGGCTCCTCGGGCCGCCTCGCCGCCCGCATCGTCGCCGACCTTCGAACACCGGCATCACCTCGCGACGGTTGAGGCTACCGTCTGCCTGAGCCGAGCGATACGTTGCTGGCAAAGACTCCAAGCGGCGCTGTTCATAAAGCTGTACATCGTGTGTGCATATCTATTCGTGACCGTGTTGAGGCAGATGTGGAAAACCTGGGGACAACGGCGAGGTTTTACAGCGTTACCGCAGATAAGCGCACCACAACACCACAGAAATTCTGTGGATGAGAATCTCTTCGGCGTGTCGCGGCAGGTTGCCACTTCGGGCGTGTTGTATTGCGGTCAGTTATGCGCCCCGTTAACGGGCTATTAAGTTAGCTAACGGATCTGCTCTTGAAATTAGTTCGCCAGCGCACACAGCAACATCCCGGCGGCGGCCGATCAAGGCCACCACCGGGGTAATGGACGCTCGGGTTTAGCCCTCGGCGACGATGTTCAATGCAACCTCGACGTCCACGTCGGGGTGCAGGTGCACCGATGCCGAATGCATGCCCACGGCCTTGATATGCGCCTTGGGCAGCCGCACGATTCGCTTGTCGAGGTTCGGTCCGCCGGCTGTCTTGATCGCTGCGACGACGTCACCGGCCGTCACCGACCCGAACAACTTACCCGTATCGGCTGCGGCCTTCACCGGCAGCGAGACCGGGCCCAGCGCCTCGATCGCGGTCTTGATTTCATTGGCATGCTCGAAGTCGCGCACCTGCTTGCTTTCGCGGGCACGGCGGATCTCGTCGGCCTGCTGCTGCGCACCACGCGAGGCCACGATCGCCAATCCACGCGGGAGCAAGAAGTTGCGTCCGTACCCGTCCTTGACATCGACGGTGTCGCCGACGGCACCGAGGTGGTCGACGTCGGCGGTCAGAATCAATTTCATCGGCTCGTACTTTCCGTTCTGCGCTCGCCGTTACCGCGCCGACGAGGTGAAAGGCAGCAGCGCCACCTCGCGGGCGTTCTTCACTGCGAGCGCGATGTCGCGCTGGTGCTGCACGCAGTTGCCGGTGACGCGGCGCGCCCGGATCTTGCCGCGCTCACTGATAAAGGTGCGCAGCAGCGCGGTGTCCTTGTAGTCGATCACCTGCTCCTTCTTGGAGCAGAACACGCACTTACGTGTTTTGACCGGCTTTTCCGGAGCCGGGCGCCGCTTGGATTTGGCCATGTATCTTTCTCTTTCGTTCCCTAATGCTTGAAGTTGGGGATGTTTAGAACGGTGGTTCGTCGTCGCTGCCGCCGAACGATCCTGAGGCGGGGGCGCTGCCCCACGGGTCGTCAGTGGTCGCACCGCTCGCCTGAGCTGACGCCGCGCGGGATCCAGTGCCGAAGCCGCCGGCTCCGCCTCCGCTGCGGCTGGCCTTGTTAACCTTGGCGGTGGCATACCGAAGCGAGGGGCCGATCTCATCGACCTCGACCTCGACCACGGTGCGTTTCTCGCCATCACGGGTCTCGAAGGACCGCTGCTTGAGCCGCCCGGTGACGATCACCCGTGACCCGCGGGTGAGGCTCTCAGCGACGTTTTCGGCGGCCTCCCGCCAGATATTGCAGCGCAGGAATAGCGCCTCACCGTCTTTCCATTCCCCGCTCTGGCGGTCATAGATCCGCGGCGTCGAGGCCACAGTGAAGTTCGCCACTGCAGCACCGGACGGTGTAAACCGCAGCTCGGGGTCAGCGGTCAAGTTTCCGACGACGGTGATGGTGGTATCACCAGCCACAACGTCCTCCTGGGATCGGCGGGTGGATGGATCTAACGCAGAGCCTACGCAACGGGTCTGACGCTCGGCAGTCGTTGGTTGACAGGCTGGTCTGATTGCCGGGCCGGGTCTTATTGCGCGGCTCCTCCTCACGCTCACGCCGTCCCCTCGCAAGCTGGGGTGCCCCCGCGCGGCCTGCATCGTCGCCACGCTAGTGCTTGTCGGTGCGCATCACCTTGGTCCGCAGCACCGACTCGTTCAGGCTGAGCTGACGATCGAGCTCGGAAACTGTCGCCGGGGCGGCCTTGAGATCGATAACGACGTAGATGCCTTCGGCATGCTTCGCGATCTCGTAAGCCAGCCGGCGCCGGCCCCAGATATCGACCTTTTCGATGGTTCCCCCGTCCTTGCGGACGACATTGAGGAACGCCTCCAACGACGGGGCTACGGTGCGCTCGTCGAGAGTGGGGTCGAGGATGATCACGATTTCGTATGGACGCATGGGAACCTCATCACCTCCTCTGGTCTATGCGGCCACGGTCGATCCGTGGCAGGAGGGCCGCCTGCGTCGGCAACCGTCCCAGGTTACCGGACGCTCGCCTGGCCTGCGAAATCGTGGGGTGGCGTTGCTGCGGCGGGCCGCCGCAGCTGAGCCGGACGCAGCCAGTCTGGCACCCAGCTGGGCGGCGCATCGCGGGCCTGGTCGAACACCCCGCCCGCGGGATCGTCCACACGCCTGGCCCAGCGCACCAGATCCTCGTCGGGCCGGTAGATCTGCCGCACCACCAGCGCGCACAGCACTATGACCGCGATGTCGCGCGCCAGCACCGTCGCGGTGAACCACTGCTCCGGCAACCCGCGGTTGGGAACGCTGTACAGGTAGTACATCCGCGGCACCCATACCACTGCGTCGATCGTCATCCACGCCAGCAGGATCCGGCGATGCGGCAGTGCCGGCACCGCCAGCGGTACTAACCACAGTGAGAACTGTGGGCTCCATACCTTGTTGGTCAACAGGAAAGCCGCCACCACCAAAAACGCCAGCTGCACCACCCGGGGCCGCTGGGGAGCGGTGAACGTGATGTAAGCGATTGCCGCACAACACAATACAAATAACCCCGCGCTGACGGCGTTCAGCACCATCGGGGGCTGCCAAAAGCCCAGTGCGGGATCGAAACCGCGCCAGCCGGTAAACGATTTGACCACGTTGTAAAGCGAGTCCATGTCGTCGCCACGCCGCGTGTTGAGCCGGAAGAATTCCGACCATCCCCGTGGAAAGAGCAGCATCACCGGCAGATTCACCAACAGCCACGTCGCCACCACGGCCACCGCCGTACGGGCCAGCTCGCCGAGGCGCCCGACGCGGATTCCCAGCACCAATAACAGGCCCAGGAACAACACCGGATAGAGCTTCGCCGCAACACCCAGCCCGATCAGCACACCGGCCAGCACCGGCTTTCGCCGCGCCCACGCCAGCAGGCCACCGGCCGCGAAAGCCGTTGCGAGCGCGTCGAAATTGGTGAAAATCTGAAAGATCACCACCGGGGAGGCGGCCACCAGCGCCGCATCCCACACCCGTCGTCCCGCCAGGCCCGCAGTGGCCCAGATGGTCGCCAGCCAGGCCAGCGCCAGCCCGAACGCAGCGACATCGAAGAACACCACCACCTCGGCGACCACCGGCAGCATATTCAGCTTGCTCAGCACGGTGTAGGTCTTGGCGAGCGCCATCGACGCATACTGGTAGACACCGGTCAGCACCGGATACTCCATGTAGCGCACCGCCGGCTGACCATCGTAGCGAGTTTGCGGTTTGCCGCTGGAATCGGTCTCGACCCAGCTCGATTTGTACGGAAACCTGCCCTGGCTCAACAACTCCGCGCCGTAGAGCGGCACCGTATCGGAGTAGCACAACTGGTAGTAGGCGCGCTGATGCTCCCAGTTGGCCACCCGCTGATCGCCCGTCCCGGTGCCGGTGCTCTGCAGGCACGGCGCTTTCGTCGACCATCCCAGCGCCAGGAACACCAGTGCGATCAAGAACATCACCCGCAACGGGGTCAAGAACGGTGCGCGGCCGATCAGGGCGTGCCGCCCCACCGGTCCGCCGATAACAGTCGACAGGGCCGAACCCAAAACGTCGGTGCGGCTGGGGCAGTCGCGGTCCTCGGCGGTGCGCAGATCAGCAGCCAACGGCTGCGGCGAGATGGTGGCGCGCTGTGTTTGAGCGCCGGTCACGGCGGCGGTGCGGGAGCTTGAGCGCCTCCCACTGGTGGCACGGCGGGAGCTGGAGGGCCTCCCACTGGTGGCACGGCAGGAGCTGGAGGGCCTCCCATTGGTGGCGCGGCGGGGATGGTCGTGGGCGGACCCACCGGGATGGTGATGCCCGGCGCCACTTCGATAGTGGGCTGGATGACGGTCTCCGAGGGTGGCGGCGCCTGGGCAGGCGAGTACCGCGACGGAGGAGGAGGGGGTGCTGGCGCTGCCGGCACGCCAGCGTAGCCACCCACCTCGGCCGGTTTGGGGAACGACTCGTTGGACGTGCCCTTCAGCGCGCCGTCCATAGTCGCCTTCCAGATGTCGGCCGGCAGACCCGCGCCGTACACCGGCGAACCCCACTTGTTTACCAGCGGCTTGTCGCCCTTGACAGTGCCTACCCACACCGCCGTCGACAGCGACGGTGTGTACCCGACCATCCAAGCGTCCTTGTCGTCGCCCGTATCGCCTAACTGCGTGGTGCCGGTCTTGGCTGCCGACGGCCGACCGCCAGCCAGGTTGTGGCCGCGCGAATAACCGGCGATCGGCTGCATCGCCGATGTGACGTTGTCGGCGACGCCCTTGTCGATACGCTGTTCGCCGGAGTTGTCTTGGGTGGCCGCGTCGAAGATCACCTGGCCGTCGGGGTTGACCACCTTTTGCACGAAATGCGGCTGGTGATAGACCCCTGACGCGGCCAGCGTGGCGTATGCCGAGGCCATGTCGATCACCCGAGTTTGATACTGGCCCAGCACGATCCCGTTATTGGGTGGTCCGCCCTGGCCGTCTTCGGACAGCGTGTGCGAGACGCCGGGGAAGCTGGTCGCAATGCCCGCTTGGTGGGCGGCGTCCGCGACGTCCTGCGGGCCGTGTTTCAGCTTGAGCATCAGCCGGTAGTACGCGGTGTTCAGTGAACGCTTGAGCGCCTCCGCGATACTGCAGGTTCCACAACTCTCGCCCTCGACATTGGTGATCTTGATGCCGTCGACTGTCAGCGGGGAACTGTCCACCTGGTAGCCCAGGCCGATGCCCTGCTCGAGTGCGGCGACGAGCGCGAACACCTTGAACGCCGATCCTGTCTGCAGCCCACCCTGCGCGAAGTCGAAACCATTGGGATCGGAACCGCCGTAATAGGCTTTCACCGCGCCGGTATGTGGGTCGATCGAGGCCACCGCGGCCCGCATGTCGGGGTCTTGGCCGTCGAGGTAGTTGGATACCGCGTCCTCGGCGGCCTTCTGCGCCGTCGGGTCGATTGTGGTGGTGATCTGCAGGCCTTGGGTGTTCAGGGTCTGCTCGTTGATGTTGAACAGGTCAAGCAGCTCCTTGGTCACCTGCCGCTCGATCAGCCCGTTGGGTCCGGTGGTCTGATTCTGCACGCGGGCCTGATCCCGCGGCAGGGTCGGTGGAAACACCTGTGCCGCCCGGTCCTTGGGTGATAGCGCGCCATCGTCCACCATGCCGTCGAGCACCCAGTTCCAGCGCGCGGTGGCGCCCTTCGGGTTGACCGCCGGGTCCAGCGTGGACGGCCGTTGGATCAGCTCGGCCAATAGTGCGCCCTCCGAGACGGTGAGCTGCTCGACCGGCTTGTCGAAGTAGGCCTTGGAGGCCGCCGAGATCCCGTAGGCGCCCCGGCCGAAGTAGATAATGTTCAGATAAGCCTGCAGCACATCGTCTTTGGACCACTCCCCCGACATCTTCGTGGCGATGACGAGCTCCTTGGCCTTGCGGATCAGCCCACTCAGCCCGGAACGCTGTGAACCCACCAGCGCGTTCTTCACGTACTGCTGGGTGATCGTCGACCCGCCCTGCAGGTCACCGCCGAAAATGTTGTTCTTCACCGCGCGCGCGAAGCCGGTGAACGAGAAGCCCGGGTTGGAATAAAAGTTGCGGTCTTCGGCGGCGATCACCGCCTGACGCACATACACCGGCACCTGGTCGATGTTGACATCGACCCGATTGCCTTCGGGCGGCACAATTTTGGCGAGTTCCGAGCCGTCACTGGCCAAAATCGTCGAGACCTGATTGGTACGGATGTCGCCCGGCTTGGGAACGTCGACCATGAAATACGCCATAAAGAACGTGACGATCGGCAACAGCAGCACCACCGCCGCCGTGACGTAGAGCGCACGCCGCACCCACAGCCAGTTCACCCGCTGGACCCAGTCCCAGTTCAACTGCGGAGGCTGACGCAGCGGCGGATGGGGCCGAAGACCCCTAGGGGGGCGGGCTCCGCTGACCGGCCGGTCCCGCCGCGGAGGTTTCGACGGTGCGGCGTCGAGCGCGGCTGCGACCGCCTCGATAGGATCCCGTTGGGCGGCTTTCGGCCGCGTGCCGTCCAACGCGGCCTTGACCGCCTCGATCGGGTCCCGCAGCCCAGCCGCTCTGTCATCGGTGACCGGCGGGAGGATCGTTGTCAACCGGTCATCGGGCGGGACCGGAGGGCGCTGGCCGGGCGAACCGGGTTCCGGAGGCGCACTACCGCCGCTGGCATCACCGGCCGGACACTTTGACCCACCGCCAGTCGCAGGCCCACTCGGAACCTCGGTGGCCGACCGGTCCTGGTGTTCTCCGTTATTCACTGGCCGTGCGGGCACCGTTGCGCGCCGTCCGCGTTCCGCGGGAGCCCTTGGGCGGGCGTCCCGCGCCGAGCACATACGACTTGACCAGGTGATTCCAGCTGCAGGTCCGGCATACCTCCACCACGTGAACCGAGAATTCCTCGTAACGGGATGCCATCAAAACCAACTCTTCGGCGGTTCGTGCCGAGCCCGATACCGCGCCCAGCTGATCGCCGAACACCCACGACACCAGCGTGAGCTGCTCCTTCCGGCAGATCGGGCACATCACCGGACTGGGCTTCCCGTGAAACTTCGCGGCGCGCAGCAGATACGGGTTTGCGTCACACACCTCGGATACGCCGGTGCGCCCCGAGTACACCTCGGCCAGCAGTGAGCGGCGCCGAAGCGCGTAGTCCACCACCTGTCGCTGCAATCGCACGCTGACCAGAGTACGTCGTCCCCCCGCCGCGACGATGCGGGCCGGTACGGCCCGAGCAGGAGCAGCGCTCGCTCGCGGCTGAACGGAGCGCAAACAGGAGCTCGTGTGGTAACAAATATATCGGCACGATAGGATCATTCGACGCGTTGGAACGTTGTAGCTAACCGAGCAAAGGAGGTGATTCGGTGCTGGAGCTTGCCATCCTCGGTCTCCTGCTCGAATCGCCAATGCATGGCTACGAGTTGCGTAAACGGTTGACGGGTTTACTCGGCGCATTCCGGGCGTTTTCCTACGGTTCCCTTTACCCTGCATTGCGGCGTATGCAAACCGACGGGCTGATTGCGGAGAACGCCGCCCCAGCCGGGACGCCGGTGCGACGTGCCCGGCGGGTGTACCAACTGACCGACAGCGGCCGGCGGCGCTTCAGTGAGCTGGTGGCCGACACCGGTCCGCACAACTACACCGACGACGGCTTCGGGGTACACCTGGCATTCTTCAACCGGACTCCGGCTGAGGCCCGGATGCGTATTTTGGAAGGCCGCCGCCGTCAGGTGGAGGAACGCCGTGAGGGCTTGCGTGACGCGATCGCGCGGGCCAGCAGCTCGTTTGATCGCTATACCCGCCAATTGCATCAACTCGGGCTGGAGTCCAGCGAGCGTGAAGTCAAGTGGCTCAATGAGCTGATCGCCGCGGAGCGAATCGCGCAAGGCCGCCCCGAACAGGCCTAAACGAACCCAGCAATACGTGAACACCCATGACAGAGGTATGAGGTAAGGAGAACGCCCTATGAGTGAGCACATCGCGCCAGAGGCGTCGACCGAGATCCGCGTCGCCATTGTCGGCGTCGGCAACTGCGCGTCTTCGCTAGTCCAGGGCGTCGAGTACTACCAGGATGCCGACGAGACAGCGTCGGTGCCGGGCCTGATGCATGTGCGGTTCGGCCCGTACCACGTCCGTGACGTCAAGTTCGTCGCAGCGTTCGACGTGGACGCCAAGAAGGTCGGCTTCGACCTGTCGGAGGCGATCTTCGCCTCGGAGAACAACACCATCAAGATCGCCGACGTGCCTCCCACCAATGTGGTGGTGCAGCGCGGGCCGACCCTGGACGGTATCGGCAAGTACTACGCCGACACCATTGAGCTTTCCGATGTCGAGCCCGTCGACGTGGTCAAGGTGCTGCGCGACGCCGCCGTCGATGTGCTGGTCTCCTACCTGCCAGTGGGGTCTGAAGAGGCCGATAAGTTTTACGCCCAGTGCGCTGTCGACGCCGGTGTGGCGTTTGTGAACGCGCTGCCGGTGTTCATCGCGTCCGACCCGGTGTGGGCCAAGAAGTTCGCCGACGCCGGAGTGCCGATCGTCGGTGATGACATCAAGAGCCAGGTCGGTGCCACAATCACCCACCGGGTGATGGCCAAGCTGTTCGAGGACCGCGGTGTGCAACTGGACCGCACCATGCAGCTCAACGTGGGCGGCAATATGGACTTCCTCAACATGCTCGAACGCGAGCGGCTGGAGTCGAAGAAGATCTCCAAGACCCGGGCCGTCACATCGAACCTGCAACGGGAATTCAAGACCAAAGATGTCCACATCGGTCCGTCCGACCATGTCGGCTGGCTGGATGACCGCAAGTGGGCCTACGTCCGCCTGGAGGGCCGTGCCTTCGGTGACGTGCCGCTCAACCTGGAGTACAAGCTCGAGGTGTGGGACTCGCCGAACTCGGCGGGCGTCATCATCGACGCGGTGCGGGCAGCGAAGATCGCCAAAGATCGCGGGATCGGCGGGCCGGTGATCCCGGCGTCGGCCTACCTGATGAAGAGCCCGCCGCAGCAGATGCCCGACGACGTCGCGCGCGCCCAACTCGAAAAGTTCATCGCCGGGTAGGTTTCGCCCGCACCGGAGGCCCCTCCCCGCAGTGTGGACGCCCTGCACACGGTCTCGGCGTAGTTCGTAGTGTCACAGGGTATGACCGAGATCTCTGAGGACGAACTAGCCGGACTCTCCGAGTTCGCGCTGTTGGCGGAAAACGCCGAGCAGGCTGGTGTTGTGGGTCCGCTGCCCAGCGTGCAACGGGTCGAGGCGGGCAGTGAGGAGTGCACGATTAGCGCGCTGCGCTGGGGCGACCTGCCGCCACGGGTCGTCCTTCTGCATGGCGGCGGGCAGAACGCGCACACCTGGGACACCGTGATCATCGGTCTCGGGAAACCCACGCTGGCAGCGGACCTTCCCGGCCACGGCCATTCCGCCTGGCGTGAGGACGGCGACTATTCGCCGCAGCGTAACGCCGCCACCTTGGCACCGCTGTTGCGCGAGTTCGCGCCCGATGCTGACCTCCTAGTGGGCATGTCGTTGGGCGGGCTGACGGCGATCCGGCTGGCTGCGGTGGCGCCTGACCTGGTGCGTGAACTTATCTTGGTCGACGTCACCCCATCGTCGTTGCAGCGGCATTCCGAGCTGACCGCCGAGCAGCGCGGCACGGTGGAGTTGATACACGGCCAGCGGGAGTTTCCCAGTTTCCAGGCCATGCTGCAGTTGGCGATCGCCGCAGCGCCGCACCGGGACGTGAAGTCGTTGCGCCGCGGCGTGTTCCACAACTCGCGCCGT
The DNA here is from genome assembly GCA_035625875.1 of Mycobacterium sp. Classification (GTDB taxonomy): domain Bacteria; phylum Actinomycetota; class Actinomycetes; order Mycobacteriales; family Mycobacteriaceae; genus Mycobacterium. The sequence continues at coordinate 15,894 of DASPOT010000391.1, forward strand.
CTTGACCACGGCCATTGGGCGTGGCGCTACGACGCTATGCGGACGGTCCCCGATTTCGGCGGCCTGTGGCACGACGTCGCCGCGTTGTCTGCGCCCATCACACTCGTGCGCGGCGGCGTATCCGGCTTCGTCAGCGACCAGGACGTGGCCGAACTTAGCCGAAGCGCAAGGCATTTCCGTGGCGTGCACGTCGTCGAGAATTCCGGTCATTCGGTACAGAGTGACCAGCCTCGGGCATTGGTAGACATCGTGCGCGGGGTGCTCGACACGCGCTGAGCCTGGCGACGATGCGCCCCGCGCGGGGGCACCCCAGCTTGCGAGGGGACGGGGTGAGGAGGAGCCGGGCAATCCGACCCAGCCTGGCGACGATGCGCCCCGCGCAACCTGCTCGGCACCTACCGTGGTGGCATGACCTCCCCTACTCCTCCCGACCGCCCCGTGCGCATCGGCGTGCAGCTACAACCCCAGCAGGCCCCGCATTACCGCAATATCCGTGACGCGGTCCGTCGCTGCGAGGACACCGGCGTCGACGTCGCATTCAACTGGGATCACTTCTTCCCGCTCTACGGTGATCCGGACGGCCCGCACTTCGAATGCTGGACGATGCTCGGCGCGTGGGCTGAACAGACGTCGCGCATCGAGATCGGTGCGCTGGTGACCTGTAACTCCTACCGCAATCCCGAGCTCCTCGCTGATATGGCCCGCAGTGTCGACCACATTTCCGACGGCCGGCTCATCCTGGGGATCGGTTCCGGCTGGAAATACAAGGACTACCGCGAGTACGGCTACCAGTTCGGCACGGCCGGCAGCCGCATCGACGACTTGGCGGCCGCGCTGCCCCGGATCAAAGCACGACTCGCCAAGCTCAATCCGGCTCCCACGCGCGACATCCCGCTGCTCATCGGCGGCGAGGGCGAACGCAAGACCCTGCGACTGGTCGCCGAACACGCCGACATCTGGCACAGCTTCGCCACCGGCGAAACCTACCCGGCGAAGTCGGCCGTGCTGGCCGACCACTGCGCAGCCGTCGGGCGCGACCCGACCAGTATTGAGAGCTCGGCCGCGGTCGGGGGCGAGACCGGGTTGCGTCGGGGTGAGCCCCTCGATGGGCTGATCGCCGAGGCTGACGCCCTGGCGGGTCTCGGTGTGAGCCTGCTGACCGTCGGCTCCAGCGGCCCGGATTACGACCTGACCGCCGCCGAGGCGCTGTGTCGGTGGCGGGACAGCCGTTAGGCCAGTACCCGTGATCAGCTACCAGGGCACCGCGATGTGTCGGCCAAGAGCTTGCGCGTTGTCGGCCGAAGACCCCAACATAGGCGGTGCGGCATGAGAAACTTGCCAGCGCCGATGTGCCGGAGCGGGGCTGAAAGAGGCTGATGCCGAAGAAGTATGGGGTCAAAGAAAAAGACCTGGTTGTTTCTCACATCCTCAACCTGGTGCTGACCGGCAAGCTGCGCACCGGCGATCGTGTCGACCGCAACGAGATCGCACACGGCCTAGGGGTCAGCCGCGTCCCGATTCAAGAGGCGCTCGTTCAGCTCGAACACGACGGCATCGTGTCCACTCGCTATCACCGCGGCGCATTCGTTGAGCGGTTCGACGAAGACACCGTCCTCGAGCACCACGAGCTCGACGGTCTGCTCAACAGCATCGCCTCGGCACGCGCTGCCGCCAGCCCCACACCGCGGGTCCTGGGCCAACTCGACGCTCATATGCGAGCCCTGCGCGCTTCGAAGGAACCGCGAGCCTTCTCCGAAATCGCCTGGGAGTACCGGCGCACCATCAACGACGAGTACGCGGGGCCCCGGCTGCATGCGGCCATCCGCGCCTCACAAAGCCTTATCCCGCACGTGTTTTGGGTGACCTACCAGAACAGCCGCGGCGAGATGCTGCCGTTCTACGAAGATGAGAACGCCGCCATCCACCGGCGTGACCCGCAAGCCGCGCGGGTAGCGTGCATCGGCCGCTCCGACCTGATGGCCAAGACCATGCTGGCCGAACTGTTTCGGCGCGGAGTGTTCACCCCACCCGAGTGTGTGAGCTCCGGCTCTCTTGGCGTTCGCACATCGCCCGGGAGCTGATGCGTCGACGGCGCATGCCGAACGGGCCGAATGGGCCGCTGGGTCGATACCTTACGGTTATGACCTTCAACGTCGGCGAGCACCGCCAGTCCGGCGGAAAACTACTAGCGGCGGCCGCGGCAATCTTGATGGTGTGCGGCCTCGGATTGCCTCCGCTTGCAGCGGCTGACACTGATCAGTGCACCCCGCCCGGGATCGACGGCGCGATCGCGTTGCCGAGGAAGCTGGCCACGGCCACTCGCCCGCAGGAGGACAAGTACATTACCGGCGACGTGGAGCCGCTGAGTTCGGTGGACATCGGCGCGTTGGGGCTCAGCACGCCCGGCGCTCTCACGGTCGGCGCCTTGTCGCAAGCTCCGCCGACCACCTGCATCAACTCCACCGGGCGGTTCACCGGCTTCGACAACGAGTTGCTGCGGGCCATCGCCGGCAAGTTGGGTTTGCGGGTCAACTTCGTCGGCACCGACTTCTCCGGACTGCTCGCCCAGGTGGCGTCGCGGCGCTTCGACGTCGGCTCGGCATCGATCACCGCCACCGAAGCGCGTCGGCGCACGGTTGGCTTCACCAACGGCTATGACTTCGGCTACTTCTCGCTGGTGGTGCCAGCCGGATCGGCGATCATCGGTTTCGACGACCTCACCCGCGGACAGCGTATCGGCGTCGTCCAGGGCACCGTGGAGGACGCCTATGTCGTCGAGACCTTGCATCTGCAGCCGGTGAAATTCCCCGACTTCACCACCGTCTACGCCAGTCTGAAGACTCGCCAGATCGACGCCTGGGTTGGGCCGGCGCTGGAGGCGCTCGACGCGGTGCATCCCGGCGACCCGGCCGCGATCGTCGCGCACACCTTCAGCCTGGGCAACTATGTGGCGTATGCGGTCGCCAAGGAGAACCGGCCACTCATCGCGGCCCTCAACTCAGGACTGGACGCGGTCATCGCTGACGGCACCTGGTCGCAGCTGTACACCGATTGGGTTCCTCGTCCGCTGCCGCCCGGGTGGGAGCCTGGGTCTAAGGCAGCCTTGACCCCCCACCTGCCCGACTTCGCCACGATCGCCGCGCGCCATCACCGGGCACTCGACGAGCCCGCCCCACCTAAGTCCACGCTCGATCAGCTGCGGGACTCCTTCTTCGATTGGGACCTCTACAAACAGGCGATACCCGTCCTGTTTACGACCGGGCTGCCCAACACGCTGATCCTCACAGTCAGCGCCACCGTCATCGGCCTGGTGTTCGGCATGGTCCTGGCGGTCGCCGGAATCTCCCGCACCCGCTGGCTGCGCTGGCCGGCGCGGGTATACACCGACATGTTCCGCGGCCTGCCCGAGGTGGTGATCATCTTGATCATTGGGCTCGGCGTCGGGCCGGTCGTGGGCGGGCTGACCAACAACAATCCGTACCCGCTGGGGATCGCCGCGCTGGGATTGACCGCCGCGGCATATGTAGGCGAGATTTTCCGCTCTGGCATTCAAAGCGTCGAGTCCGGGCAACTGGAGGCCTCCCGCGCGCTGGGGTTCAGCTACCAGGCCGCCATGCGGCTGGTGGTGGTGCCACAGGGAATACGGCGGGTGCTGCCCGCACTGGTCAACCAGTTCATCGCACTGCTGAAAGGCTCTGCGTTGGTGTACTTCCTGGGCTTGATCGCCGGGCAGCGGGAGCTGTTTCAGGTCGGCCGCGACTTCAATGCGCAAACCGGCAGCTTGTCACCGTTGGTCGCGGCCGGTGTTTTCTACCTGATGTTGACGATCCCGCTGACCCATCTGGTGAACTTTATCGATGTCCGACTTCGTCGGGGCCGGCCTTCGGCCGAGCCGGGGGACACTCTCGATCTGATCACCTCGACGTCCGGGCAGGAGATGACGTGATGGCTGAGACTGCACGTCCCGAGCCGGTGTCCTTGGCGGGCAAGGATATTCACTTGTCGTTCGGCAAGAACGCTGTGCTGCGCGGTGTCGACATCGATGTGCCCGCGGGTGCCACGGTGGCGGTGATCGGACCGTCAGGCTCGGGTAAATCGACGTTGCTGCGCACACTGAATCGGTTATATGAGCCCGACAGTGGCGACATCCTGCTGGACGGCCGGTCGGTGTTGCGTGACAATCCCGACCGGTTACGTCAGCGCATCGGCATGGTGTTCCAGCACTTCAATCTGTTCCCGCACCGCAGTGTGCTAGACAACGTGATGTTGGCCCCGCGCAAGCTGAGACGGTTGTCGGCCGACGCCGCCCGCGAACTCGCGCTGGCGCAGTTGGACCGGGTCGGCCTGAAACACAAGGCTGCAGCCCGACCCGGCACGCTGTCGGGTGGCCAGCAGCAACGGGTCGCCATCGCCCGCGCGCTGGCGATGGCGCCGCAGGTGATGTTCTTCGACGAGGCCACCTCGGCACTCGATCCGGAAATGGTCAAAGGCATCCTGGCACTGATCGCCGACCTCGGTGCCGACGGGATGACGATGCTGGTCGTTACCCACGAAATGGGCTTTGCCCGGTCGACGTCAGACGCCGTCGTCTTCATGGATCACGGCAACGTGGTGGAAACCGGGCCCCCCGCTCAGATATTCGAGGCGGCCCGAACGGAGCGGCTGCAGCGATTCCTGTCCCAAGTACTTTGACGGCTTACACGATTTACCGGTTTGCCGCAGACCCGCCAGGTTAGACTGACGAATTATGGCGGAGAGGGAAGCCACCGCGCCCGAGGTGACGGAGCTGGCGGAGGGTCTGCACCGCACGCTGTCCAAACTCTTTTCCATCCTCCGCCGCGGAGACCTCAGCGGGACCCCAGTGGCGGGCGACTTGACCCTGGCGCAGTTATCGATCCTGGTCACGTTGCTTGATCGGGGTCCCATGCGGATGACCGACCTGGCCGCGCACGAACGCGTCCGCACTCCCACCACCACTGTGGCGATCCGCCGATTAGAGAAGATCGGGTTGGTGAAGCGGTCGCGCGATCCGTCCGACCTGCGGGCCGTGCTGGTCGACATCACCCCACGTGGGCGCGCGGTCCATAGCGAAGGGCTGGCCCGTCGGCGCGCTGCCCTGGCGGCGATGCTGAGCCAACTCCCTGAGTCCGACCTGGAAACGCTGAGGAAAGCGCTCGCACCGCTGGAACGCCTGGCCGCCAGAGAACCTGCAAGCCCTGCGGGAGTCGCCCCTGAGCGCGAACGGGTGTGAGAGTCTCCTATTACCAACGGAATTGGCGGTATGCTCAGTGCGGTGGGTTACGTCGGGCCGCACCAATATTCGCGGGCCCTCAAGTCCGCGAGGTTGACCGGGCATGCTTGCGCTGACGTCGTAACGCCTTGCTGCAGGTGCCTTTTCATTGCAGAACTCGTTAGCGGGGTATCGGATCGTTTCTGGCAGCACAAGTTCGGTGACAACCAGTCTCGTCCCAGACGCACGGTGCCGCCAAATCCCGATGGGATGTCTGGTCTCTACGCGGTCGTCTTAAGCTGGCGGTCATGCCGACTGCACTTATCACCGGAACCGGCCGCGGTATCGGCTCCGCGATCGCCACCGCCCTGGCGCCGACGCACACGCTGCTGTTGGCCGGTCGGCCGTCGGCCCGGCTCGACGTTGTTGCCGAGCGGCTCGGCGCCAGCATATGGCGGCTGGATCTGACTGACGCCGACGCGATCCGGGCCAACGCTGAAGGCCTCACCGAACTTGATGTGCTCGTGCATAACGCCGGAGTGTTCATTCCAGGCCACGTCGCCGAGACGGGCGTCGAGGATTGGCGTGCCACCTTCAATGTGAATGTCTTTGGTGCGGTGGCTCTTACATTGGCGCTGCTGCCGGCGCTGCGGCGCGCGCACGGCCAGGTGGTGTTCATCAACTCCGGGTCCGGGCGTAGGGTTTCGGCAGGTATGGCCTCCTATTCGGCCAGCAAGTTCGCGCTGCGCGCGTTCGCCGATTCGCTGCGCGAGGACGAGCCGGCGCTGCGGGTGACCACGGTCTATCCGGGCCGCACCGATACCGACATGCAGCGTGAACTGGTCGCCTTCGAGGGCGGTGCGTACGACCCCGCCGGCTTCTTGCGCCCCGACACGGTCGCTGCGGTGGTCGCCAATGTGGTGGCCACGCCACGCGATGGCCATGTTCACGAGATTGTGGTCCGGCCCTGCGCCCGGTGACGATGCGGGCCGTGCAACGGCCCGAGGAGGAGGCGGGCAATCGGACACGCCCGGTGACGATGCGGGCCGTGCAACGGCCCGAGGAGGAGGCGGGCAATCGGACACGCCCGGTGACGATGCGGGCCGTGCAACGGCCCGAGGAGGAGGCGGGCAATCGGATTCAGACGACGAGGTTGACCAGCCGACCGGCGACCACGATCACCTTCTTCGGGGTGGCGCCCGCCAGGAATGCCTGCACCTTCTCGTCCGCCAGGGCGGCGGCTTCCATGACGTCGGCGTCGGCGCCGGCGGCCAACGTGATGTGTCCGCGCACCTTGCCATTGACCTGCACGGGGTATTCAACGGTGTCTTCGGCGAGGTAGGCGGGGTCGGCCACGGGGAACGGACCGTGGGCCAGCGAGGTGGTGTGACCGAGCCGCAGCCACAACTCCTCGGCAAGATGCGGGGCCAGCGGCGCCAGCATCAGCACTAGCGGCTCGACCGCCGCCCGGGGCGCCGAATCGCGGTGCTGGAGGTGCTTGGTGTACTCGATCAGCTTGGCCGTCACGGTGTTATTGCGCAGCCCCGCATAGTCGTCGGAGACACCGGCGATAGTGCGGTGCAGCAGCCGCAACGTGTCGGCGTCCAGATCCTGCCGGCCGTTGCCGTCGATGACCCGGGTTTCGCCGGTGTGCTCGTCGACCACCAGCCGCCACACCCGCTGCAAAAAGCGGTACGCGCCGACGACATCCTTGGTGGCCCACGGACGGGAAGCTTCTAGCGGGCCCATGGACATCTCGTATACCCGCAGCGTGTCCGCGCCGTACTCATCGCAGATGTCGTCCGGCGACACCGAATTCTTCAGGCTCTTACCGATTTTGCCGAATTCCTGAAAGACTTCGATTTCGCCGTCGGGCCCCGGGTAGACGAACTTGCCGTCGCGTTCGCCCACCTTCTCGGCCGGTACATAAGATCCGCGAACGTCGGTGTAGGCGTAGGCCTGAATGTAGCCCTGGTTGACCAAGCGGCGGTACGGTTCACGAGAGCTGACATGGCCCAGGTCGTAGAGCACTTTGTGCCAAAACCTGGAATACAACAGGTGCAGCACAGCGTGTTCGACGCCTCCGACGTACAGGTCGACGCCACCCGGATCATCTGGGCCGTGCTCTTCCGGCCGTGGGCCCATCCAGTAGGCCTCGTTTTCCTTGGCGCAGAACCGCTCCGAGTTGTGTGGGTCGGTATAGCGCAGTTCGTACCAGGAGCTGCCCGCCCACTGCGGCATTACGTTGGTGTCGCGGGTATAGGCTTTCAGCCCGTCGCCGAGATCCAGATCGACGTGCACCCACTCGGTCGCCTTGGCCAGAGGTGGCGACGGCTCGCTGTCGGCGTCGTCCGGGTCGAACAGCACCGGTGAATAGTCCGGCACGTCGGGCAGCTCGACCGGCAGTGCGGCCTCGTCAAGCGGATGCGGGCGCCCGTCGCTGTCGTAGACGATTGGGAATGGTTCGCCCCAATACCGCTGCCTGGCGAAAAGCCAGTCCCGCAACTTATATTCGACGCGGGCCCAGCCGCGGCCGTCGGGCTCCAAACGAGCGGTGATGACCTCCTTGGCGGCGGCCACATCCATACCGTCGAGGTAGCCGGAATTCACCAGCACACCGTCACCGACATACGCGGCCTGCGAAATATCGCCGCCGGCAATGACTTCGACGATCGGCAGGCCGAACTCATGGGCGAACTCCCAGTCTCGCTGGTCGTGACCCGGGACGGCCATGATCGCCCCGGTGCCGTATCCGACCAGCACATAGTCGGCGATGAAGATCGGCACCCGCGCGCCGTTGGCCGGGTTGGTCGCGTAACTGCCCAAGAAAACGCCGGTCTTCTCCTTGTATTCCTGGCGCTCCAGGTCTGATTTCGCGGCGATGGCGCGGCGGTACGCCGCGACGGCCTCGGCGGGTGTGGCTGCGCCGAACGTCCAATGCGGGTTGACCCCGTCCGGCCAGGCGGCCGCGACCAAGCGGTCGACCAGGTCGTGCTCGGGGGCCAGCACCAGATACGTGGCGCCGAACATGGTGTCGGGCCGGGTGGTGAATACCTCGATGTCGACGGCGACGCCATCGGCCGTGGTCGCCGAGAACAGCGCCGAAGCTCCAGTTGAGCGGCCGATCCAGTTGCGCTGCATGGTCTTGACCTTCTCCGGCCAGTCCAGCAGGTCGAGGTCGTCGAGCAGTCGGTCAGCGTAGGCGGTGATCCGCATCATCCATTGCCGCAACCATCTCCGGAACACCGGGAAGTTGCCGCGGTCACTGCGTCCGTCGGCGGTGACCTCTTCGTTGGCCAGCACCGTGCCCAGCCCCGGACACCAGTTCACCATCGAATCCGCCCGGTAGACCAGCCGGTAGCTATCGATCACATCAGCCCGCTCGCCGGCTGACAGCACGGCCCAGTCCCGACCATCATCGAGACGGCGTGCACCGGAATCGAATTCGGCAATCAGCTCGGTGATCAGACGAGCCTTGTTGGCCGCGGTGTCGAACCAGGCGTCGTAGATTTGTAGGAAGATCCACTGCGTCCACTTGTAGTATTCGACATCGGTGGTCGCGAAGCTTCGCCGACTGTCGTGGCCGAAACCCAGCCGGCCCAGTTGGCGGCGGAAGTTGTCGATGTTGGCCTCGGTCCTGATGCGCGGGTGGGTGCCGGTCTGCACCGCATATTGCTCAGCGGGCAGCCCGAACGAGTCGAACCCCAACGCGTGCAGCACATTATGGCCGGTCATCCGGAAGTAGCGGGCGTAGACGTCAGTGGCGATGTAACCCAGCGGGTGACCGACGTGCAGGCCCTCACCCGACGGATACGGGAACATGTCCTGCACGAACATCTTGTCGTTGGGGACTGGGGAGCCGTCCGTCGGGGCCAGTGAGCCGACCGGGTTGGGCACGTTGAACGTCCCCAGCCGAGCCCAATTGTCCTGCCAGGTCCGTTCGATACGGCCCGCCAGCTCCGCGGTGTATCGATACCGCGGCACCTCGGAATCCGCGTCGCTAACAGCGGGGTTGCTGCCAGGCGCGGCGGTCGGGGATTCAGTCACGTCAACAGGGTATAAGGACGTCGTCGGGCGCTCGCCGGCTACAGGTTGGTCTCGGTTGCATCGCGGACCGATCAGAGCTTCATCCCAGCTCTATTCCAAACCTGGTGGCCGCCGCTGAGCAGCGGTTACAGTCAGCTGCTGATGACGGGTGTTTGACCCCGAGCCGTTCGGAAGGACCGACGCAAATGATGGAGATTGCCCGCACCTGGCGAGTACTGGCAGGAGGTCTAGCCGTCGGCGTGCTCGGTGTCGCGGGCTTTGCGGGCACCACCGCATCGGCGGAACCTGTGCTTCCACCGCCGCCCAACCCCGCACCGGCGGTGACCCAGACCGTCTCGGCCACCCCGGGGGCGGTCGGCAACAGCGGGTCGGGCGCGACTCCGTCGGCGGCGCCCTACCCGGTCTCGTCCCCGCTGCCCTCCGCGACCGCGGGCCCGTCCGCCGTGGCGACGCCGCCGGTAGCGCCGACGCTGGTTCCCGCCACCTCCGGGACGCTTCGTGATTACTTGCAGGCCAAGGAAGTCAAACTGGAGCCGCAAAAACCTCAGGACTTCAAGGCGCTCGACATCAGCTTACCGATGCCCACCGGCTGGACTCAGGTGCCAGATCCCAATGTGCCCGACGCGTTCGCGGTGATCGCCGATCGGTCCGGCAGGAGTTTGTACACGTCCAACGCACAGGTGGTGGTGTACAAGCTGATCGGTGACTTTGACCCCAAGGAGGCCATCACCCACGGCTATATCGACAGCCAGCAACTGCCCGCGTGGCAAACCACTGATGCCTCGCTGGCCGATTTCGATGGTTTCCCGTCGTCGATCATCGAGGGCACCTACCGCCAGAACGATATGACGCTCAACACCTCTCGTCGCTATGTCATCGCCACCTCCGGACAGGATAAATACCTGGTGTCGCTGGCGGTGACCACTGATGTCACGCAAGCGGTCGCCGAGGCGCCGGCCACGGACGCCATCGTCAACGGATTTCGGGTGACCGCCCCCACGCCTTCTCCGCCTCCTGGTCCGGCGCCTCTGGGACTGCCCGGGCTGAATCCACCGCCGTCGAGGTAGCTCGGCGACGACGCAAGCCGCGCAGCGGCTTGAGGAGGAGCCGGTGGCGCCAACACAGTTGGCCGCCGCAATACTGGCCGCCGGCGGCGTAGTGGCGCCGGCCGCGCCGCCGCACCTCGCGGTGGTCGTTGTGTCCGTCTGCGTCGCCGGTGCGGTCGGCACCGTGACCGCGGGCTGATGGCGGAGCGCGCGGTATGTGGTAGGGCGGACGACTGTAGCCGGTCGGGTTGACCATGTTGCCACTGATGGTCTTTCACCAGATCCAGCTGCTTGTGTGCGCAGTGATCGCCAGCAGCTGTCACGGGGTCGGGCAATTGAACCGAGTTCGGCGACGATGCCGGCTGTGCAGCGGGCCGGTGGCGATACCCCCGTTCGCGGGGGGCGTGGGAGAACCACCCGTTTGCGAACGCCGGCCGGGCAATCTGTCTGGCGGCGACCGTTAGTTCCGGCTGACGTCGATCGGGTGCGTGGCCAGCAGCGAAAGCGGCAGCGGCTGCCGCCGTAGCACCCGCGCCCACAAGTCGGCTCTTGGCTCGACGAGAACATCAGACGCCAATGCTGACAATACAATCCAGTCGTCACGCTCGATCTCGCCTTCGAGCTGACCGATAGTCCATCCTGAGTAGCCGGCGAAAATCCGGACCCCCTCTACCAGCGGTGCGATCGTTTCAGGGTCGGCGTCCAGATCGACCATCACCATCCGGCCAGATACATGCCGCAGGCCCGGTACGCCATGCGGATCGGCGCCCACACGCAGCACCGACAGACACAGCGCCGCGTCGCGCTTCACGGGCCCCCCGATAAACATCGTCTTCGGTTTGGCCGCCAGTTTGGCCCACTGCGGCAACACGTTATAGACGGCGGTCTCGCTGGGCCGGTTGAGCACCACGCCCAAGGTGCCGCCATCGTTGTGCTCGACAATGTAGATCACGCTGCGGCGGAATGTCGGCTCCAGCAGATCGGTGTTCGCCAACAGCAATGTGCCCGCTCGCACTCGATGCGCGGCGGGTGCGACATAGTCCTCGGGGTCTTCGGGCTGCGCCACCCCACCATCATGGCATCCGGAAGTGTCGCGGTGGCGGACAAGCGCAGCCGCTGCCGATATTTGTACTGTGGGTCGGGAGCGGCCGAGGGCGGCTTGACATGACAATCACCACCTCGCCCGCCCGCATCGTGGAAGTAGGTTCGTTGGTTCACACGCCCGCACCGGTTGTTGTCTGGCGGTCGGTGCGCAACCTGCCCGATTTCTGGCGATTGCTGCAACTGCGCACGGCCAGTCAATTCGGTGACGGGCTCTTTCAGGCTGGGCTGGCCGGTGCGCTGTTGTTCAACCCGGTGCGAGCCGCCACGCCCCTGGAGATCGCCGGCGCGTTCGCCGTGATGTTTCTTCCTTACTCGCTGCTTGGGCCGTTCGCCGGGGCGCTGCTGGACCGCTGGGACCGACGGCTGGTGCTGGTCGGCGCCAACCTCGGCCGGCTGGCGTTGGTGGCCGGGGTCGGCGCGTTGCTCGCCGTCGGGGCCGGCGACCTGCCGGTGCTGTGCGGGGCGCTGATCTTCAATGGCTTCGCCCGCTTCGTCTTGTCCGGCCTGTCCGCGGCGCTCCCAGATGTAGTGCCGCGAGAGCAGGTCGTCACGATGAACTCGGTAGCCACCGCAACGGGTGCGGTGGCCGCCTTCGTGGGTGCCAACTTCATGCTGTTACCCCGCTTTCTCATCGGCGCCGGTGACCGCGGCGCCGCGTCGATCATTTTCTTCGTGGGAGTTCCGGTCTCGGTTGCGTTGCTGCTGTCGCTGCGCTTTGCTGCCCGCGTGCTCGGTCCCGACGACACCAAGCGGCCGATTCACGGATCGGCCGTCTACGCGGTGACCACGGGTTGGCTACACGGTGTGAGTACAGTGCTGAATCACCCGACCGTGGCCGCTGCCCTCTCCGGACTGGCCGCGCACCGGATGGTGTTCGGCATCAATACGCTGCTGGTGCTGGTACTGGTACGCAACGCCGGCGCCGGAGCCGTCGGCGGGTTGGGCACCGCGGCCACGTTCGTTGCCGCCACCGGGACCGGGTCATTCCTGGCCACGGCGTTGACCCCGCCTGCGGTGCGCCGCTGGGGCCGTTACGCCACCGCCAACGGTGCGCTGGTGGCCGCGGCCATGATCCAGGTCGCCGGTGCGGGCCTGCACCTCCCGATCATGGTGGTGTGCGGGTTTTTCCTCGGCGTGGCCGGCCAAGTGATCAAGCTGTGCGCCGACACCGCGATGCAGATCGACGTCGATGACGCCTTGCGGGGACACGTGTTCACCGTGCAGGATTCGCTGTTCTGGGTGTCGTTCATCGCGGCGGTCACTGTGGCCGCGACCCTGATTCCCGACGACGGGCACGCGCCGGCGCTGGTGCTGGTGCTGGCAGGGACGGTGCTCTACCTTGTCGGGCTCATCGCTCACAGTGTCATCGGCCGCGGGCGATGAACGCTAGCGCGAAGAGAGCCGCCGCCCATATACCTCGCCGCGTGGCCAACCGGCGAGCAATGGCTAAGGTACACGCGTGGCCAATCCCGCTGCGATCGTGACCGATCTGCGTGCCGAAAGCGATGAGCTTGACGCGCTGGTCGCGTCGCTCCCTGCTGATCGCTGGGCCGAGCCGACGCCCGCGCCGGGCTGGACGATCGCCCACCAGATAGGGCACCTATTGTGGACCGACCGAGTCGCGCTCACGGCAATCACCGATGAGGCCGGATTCGCCGACCTATTGGCGGCCGCGTCAGCCAACCCCACCGGTTTCGTCGACGCGGGAGCCGACGAACTCGCGAGCATATCGCCTGTACAGCTGCTCACCGACTGGCGGCGCACCCGCATCCGGCTGCACGAGGCGCTCGCGGTTCCCGAGGGCCGCAAACTGCCGTGGTTCGGGCCGCCGATGAGTGCGGCGTCGATGGCCACCGCACGCTTGATGGAGACCTGGGCACACGGACTTGACGTCGCCGACACCCTCGGCGTCAAACGGCCCGCTACCGCGCGGCTGCGCTCCATCGCGCATCTCGGCGTGCGCACCCGCGATTACGCGTTCTTCGTCAACGGACTGACCCCTCCGGCCGAGCCGTTCCTCATCGAACTGCGGGCACCCGACGGCGGCACCTGGTCCTGGGGGCCGTCAGACGCGGCTCAACGGGTCACCGGTTCCGCTGAGGACTTCTGTTTTTTGGTCACCCAGCGGCGCCCGCTCAGCATGCTCGACATCACCGCACACGGTTCCGATGCGCGGCGCTGGCTCGGCATCGCTCAAGCCTTCGCCGGCCCACCCGGCCCCGGTCGATGAGCACTGGCGTGAAGAGCCAGGGCCCATCCAACCCAAAGCTCCGGTCGATGAGCGTGGGCATCACGATGTCACCGGACGATGATGGTGTCTGTGCAGATCGAGCTTCGTGTCGTGCCGGACTGTCCCCACCGCCGCCAGGCGGCCGCGCTATTACGGGATGTGTTGCACGCCGCGGGATTGACCGACGCCGGATTCGACACCGTAGTCATCGACACGGACGAGACCGCAACCGCCCTGAACTTTCCGGGCTCCCCCACATTCGCCATCGATGGCGAGGACATCTTCCCTCAACGCCATTCCCAACCGGCGCTCGCCTGCCGGCTCTACCAGACCGAGCACGGGCCACGAGCCCTTCCGCTACGCGATGACTTACTCACCGCCGTCTGTGCTCGGACAGTGGAAGCGCGGCTGGCAGCGGCGCAACAAACGCATTGGCAACAGACATACGCCACCCATCCGGGTCTGTACGGCGACCAACCTTCGGACGCCGCGAAGTACGCGGCGGAACTGTTCAGCTCCAGCGGTGTCACCACAGTGCTCGAACTCGGGGGCGGTCATGGCCGCGACGCGCTGCTTTCCGCCCGCAATGGACTTACCACCCATGTTGTTGATTTCAGCGCGACAGCGCTCCAACAACTAAGTGACACCGCCAGTGCGCGAGGGTTGGGTAGTCGAATTGCGATGATTGAGCACGACGTACGCGCTCCGTTGCCAATGCGCTCTGCGTCAGTGGATGCGGTATTCGCCCATATGCTGCTGTGTATGGCGTTGTTCACCAACACCATTCGCGCTGTCGTCACTGATGTGCGCCGCGTGTTGCGGCCCGGCGGAATGTTCGTCTACACCGTCCGGCACACCGGTGACGCGCATTACCGCGCCGGGATATCCCATGGCGACGACATCTATGAACACGGCGGTTTCGCGGTGCACTACTTCTGCAGGCAACTCGTCGATGAGCTGGCCGCAGGCTGGAGCCTCATCGACGTTCACGAATTTTCCGAGGGCGGGCTACCGCGGCGCCTGTTCTGCGTCACCCAGGCCCGCCCGGCGGATTGAGCTATTGTGGGTAGCGGACGCGGTGGCCCCGTCAACATTGGGGCTCAGTGCTCGCGCTAACCCCATTCGGCTGGCGAAAACCGTTGGCCGAGTTGGACTCTGGTGCCGGAACCAGCCGCTGGTAGCGGTTCTGCAGTCACAAGGTGCTGGCGCTGTCGGCGGTGCCGTCGCCGTCACTGTCGCTGAGCTTGATGTCCCACCGCCCGTCGCCGTCGCTGTCCACGTACCCCGTGTCGTAAACGCCGGCGTCATTGGCCACTATCACGCGGTCGGCCAGCCCGTTGCCGTCGATGTCGAGCAGCCGGTCATCGACACGCCCGTCTCCGTCGAAGTCGACCAGCGGACCCCCGGTGTGCTCGACGCCGTCGAGCCCGAACCAGCGCAGTCCCCCGCCACGGTCCACCGCTACCGCCCACGTCCCGGATCCGTCGTCGGTGAAGTAGCTCTCCGCGGTGCCGTCATTATCCAGATCGAGCACAGCGTGGTCAGCGACCCCGTCACCGTCGAGGTCGGCCAGCGCGTCGTCGTGCATCCCGTCGCCGTCGAAATCCAGGCCGATCGCGTCGAGCCGGCCGTCACCATCTAGGTCGAGGTTGGGTTGGCCGTCCCATATCGTCGCAGCGCCGTCACCGTTGCCTAGGCAGTACTCCATGCGACTTCCGACGCCCTACAACCACTACTGGTTCCCGCGCGACCGCCACCATGCCAACAGCTCGGCGGTGGCCTCCTCGCGGGTCAGCGGCCCGCGGTCCAGCCGCAGCTCCTTGAGATAGCGCCACGCCTCACCGACCTGCGGGCCCGGCGGGATGCCGAGCACCTGCATGATCTGATTGCCGTCCAGGTCGGGACGTATCCGCTCCAGGTCCTCCTGGGCGGCCAGGGCCGCGATCCGGTCCTCCAGCTGGTCGTAGCTGGCCTGCAGCCGGGCGGCCCGGCGTGCGTTGCGAGTGGTGCAATCGGCCCGCACCAGCTTGTGCAGTCGCGGCAGCAGCGGCCCGGCGTCGCTGACATAGCGGCGCACCGCCGAATCGGTCCACTTGCCGTCGCCGTAGCCGTGGAAGCGCAGGTGCAGGTACACCAGCTGCGAGATGTCGTCGACCATCTGTTTGGAGTACTTCAGCGCCCGCAGTCGCTTCCGCGCCATCTTGGCGCCGACCACCTCGTGATGGTGGAAGCTCACGCCACCGTTGGTTTCAAGGCGGCGGGTGGCGGGCTTGCCGATGTCGTGCAGCAGCGCCGCCCACCGCAACACCAGATCGGGGCCGTCATCTTCCAAGGCGATCGCCTGTCGCAGCACCGTCAGCGAATGCTGGTAAACGTCTTTGTGCTGGTGGTGTTCGTCGATGGTCATCTGCATGCCGCCCACCTCCGGCAGCACCACTGCGCCCATGCCGGTCTGCACCAGCAGGTCGATACCGGCGACTGGGTCGTCGCCGAGCAGCAGCTTGTCCAGCTCGGCGGCTACCCGCTCGGCACTGATCCGCGCCAGCTGCGGAGCCATATCTTCGATCGCCGCCCGCGCCCGCGGGGCGATCGTGAAGCCGAGTTGGGACACGAACCGGGCCGCGCGCAGCATCCGCAACGGGTCGTCGCCGAACGACACCGACGGCGCCGCCGGGGTGTCCAGCACACCGGCGCGCAGCGCGGCCAAACCACCTAGCGGATCAAGGAATTCGCTCGGCCCGTTCGGGGTGATACGCACAGCCATCGCGTTCACCGTGAAGTCTCGCCGCACCAAGTCGTCGTCGAGGCGATCGCTGAAACGCACCTCGGGATTGCGCGACACCTGGTCGTAACGGTCCGTGCGGAAGGTGGTGATCTCAAACCGCTCTTCACCCTTGCCGACGCCGACCGTGCCGAACTTTATGCCAGTCTCCCAGAGGCTGTCAGCCCACCGCCGCACGATCTGTTGCACCTGCTCGGGGCGGGCGTCGGTGGCGAAGTCCAGATCAGGCCACGATCGACCCAGGACGAAATCCCGTACCGACCCGCCGACCAGGTACAGCTCGTGGCCGGCGGCATCGAACACCGAGCCCAGCTCACGCAGCAACGGGGCACGCCTATTCAGGGCGACCGCGGCCGCGGTCAGCAGGTCGGCATCGTGGGCAGCTTCGGGCACGTTCGATTAGCGTAGTCCGGCGACGATGCTCGCCGCGCTAGCGGCGTGAGGAGGAGCCGGACAATCGAGCCAAGCCGGCGACGATGCTCGCCGCGCTAGCGGCGTGAGGAGGAGCCGGACAATCGAGCCTAGTCCCGCTCCTCCTCAGCCCTCCCGGCCCGCATCGTCGCCGGACTACGCTGAGCCTAACCTGCGGCCGCCGCCGGACTGCCGGCGAGTGCGACCGGGCGGCCAACCGGTGCCAGCTACTATCGCTTGGGTGTCGGACGGCGAACAAGCTAAACCACGTCGGCGCCGCGGCCGGCGCCGCGGTCGCCGTGCTGCCGGTGCAATCGAGAACCTCGCCGACAGCCAGGCGGTTGGGGGCGCCGCCGGAGCGTCGGGCGAGCCGAAACCGCGCCGCTCCCGCAGGGTACGTCGTGGACCGGAGCGGCTGCGCACCGTGCACGAAACCTCCGCTGGCGGGCTCGTCATCGACGGCATCGACAGGCCACGCGAGGAGCAGGTCGCGGTGCTGATCGGTCGCGTCGACCGGCGTGGCCGGATGCTGTGGTCGCTGCCTAAGGGTCATATCGAGCTAGGAGAGACTGCCGAGCAGACCGCGATCCGTGAAGTAGCGGAAGAGACCGGGATTCACGGCAGCGTGCTGGCCGCGCTGGGAAGCATTGACTACTGGTTCGTCACAGACGGTCGGCGGGTGCACAAGACAGTTCACCACTATCTGATGAGCTTCTCCGGCGGAGAGCTGTCCGACAACGACCTCGAGGTCGCCGAGGTGGCGTGGGTGCCGATCCAGGAACTGCCCGCTCGGCTGGCCTACGCCGACGAGCGTCGACTGGCCGAGGTGGCTGACGAACTGATCGACAAACTGCAGACCGACGGCCCCGCCGCGCTGCCTCCGCTACCGCCCACCTCGCCGCGGCGGCGGTCACAGACGCACTCGCGCACGCATAACCGCCGCGCCGACGAACTCGCACCGGGCCGGAAGAACGGTCGCGGTCCAGGGCCGTGACTGCCCCGCGGCTCCGGCGGGCCACCGTGTCGCGCCTCGCCGTGGTGGCCGGCATCGTGGCCGGTTTGGGGGCCGTGCTCACCGTATCCGCCGCCGCGCCGCGCGCCGTGGCGGGCGAGCCCGGCACGGCGCCGTTTGTCCAAGTCCGAGTTGACCGAGTCACCCCGGAAGTGGTCACCGCCACCAGCGAGCCCGTCGTCACCGTCACTGGGGTGGTGACGAACGTCGGTGACCGTCCAGTCCGTGACGTGATGGTCCGCCTCGAGCACGCCGCGGCTGTCACCTCGTCGCCGGGCTTGCGTACCGCCCTCAACGGCGCCACCGACCAGTACGAGCCCGTTGCGGACTTCCTCACCGTGGCGGCCGAACTGCGGCGTGGGCAAGATGCCGGCTTCACCTTGTCAGCTCCGGTGCGCTCGTTAACCGCCCGCTCGCTGGCCATCAAGCAGCCCGGCGTCTACCCGCTGCTCGTGAACGTCAACGGAACGCCCGACTACGGTGCACCCGCCCGACTCGACAACGCCCGGTTCCTGCTGCCGGTAATGGGCGTGCCCCCCTACTCGGCCGACTCGTCCGCCGACGCGCTAGACTCCGTGGTCGCCCCTGACACCTCGAAACCCGTGCAGGTCACCATGTTGTGGCCGTTGGCCGACCGGCCCCGGCTGTCCCCCGGCGCACCCGGTGGCACCATACCGGTCCGGCTGGTGGACGACGATTTGGCGACCTCGCTGGCCACCGGCGGTCGGTTGGACACCCTGCTTTCGGCAGCTGAGTTCGCGACTGGCCACGACGTCGACCCCGACGGCGCCGTCGGCCGCTCGCTCTGTCTGGCCGTCGACCCGGATCTGCTGGTCACCGCCAACGCGATGGCCGGCGGCTACGTAGTGTCCGACTCTCCCGACAGCACCGCTCAACAGCCTGGTACCCCAACACACCCGGGCACCGGGCAGGCCGCCGCGGCGCTGTGGTTGGACCGGTTACGCGCGCTGGCGCACCGGATGTGCGTGGCGTCGACTCCGTATGCGCAGGCAGACCTGGACGCCATGCAACGTGTCGGCGATCCCGGGCTCAGCGCGATCGCCACCAGCAGTGCAGGCGACATCGTCGACCAGATCCTTGGTGTCACCTCCACCAGGGGCGCCACCCTGATGGCAGACGGCTCATTGACCAGCCGAGCGGCCGAGTTGCTCAGCGCCAATGGCAACACGGTGGCGATCGCGGCCGCCGACTTTTCCGAGCACGACTCCGCAACCGGCGCACTCGGTAATGCCGACGTCGCACCCCGGCGGGTATCCGCGCAGGTAGTGACCGTGCCGTTCGATCCCGCGGTCGGTGCGGCACTGGCCGCAGCGGGCACCGAGCCGGTGGTGCCGACCTACCTGAATGCCTCATTGGCCGTTCGGCTCCGGCATGACTCGAGCACTGCCCGCCGCCAGGACGCACTGGGCTCCATGTTGTGGCGTGAGCTGCAGCCAGACGCCGCGCCGCGCGCCCAGATCCTGATGCCGCCGGCGCGCTGGACCCTCCAGGCCGACGACGCGCACGCCATCCTGACCACGCTGGCCACCACAATTCGCTCCGGACTGGCGGTACCGCGACCGCTGCCGACGGTGATCACAGATGCCGAGGCCATCACCGCACCCCCGCAGCCCGCGGGCCCCCACGCCGCCGCACGCGGCCGGTTCGATGACAACGTTGTCGCCGAGATCGCCGGCCAGGTGGGCCGGCTCTGGGGGCTGACCTCGGCGCTGACCACCGATACCCGCACCGGTTTGACCGGCGCGCAGTACACCGCGCCGCTGCGCGAGGACATGCTGCGGGCGCTGAGCCAGTCAGAGCGGCCGGATAGCCGCAATGGGCTGGCTCAGCAGCGGTTGGGAATCGTCGGTGGCACCATCAACGATCTGTTCGGCGCGGTGACGATCGTCAACCCGGGCGGCTCGTACACGCTGGCCACCGAGCACAGCCCGCTTCCGCTGGCGCTGCACAACGGCCTGGCCGTTCCGATCCGGGTCCACCTGAACGTCGACGCCCCGCCCGGGATGACCGTCACCGACATCGGCGAGATCGAGCTGCCCCCCGGGTATCTGCCGCTGCGGGTGCCGATCGAGGTGAACTTCACGCAGCGCGTCGCTGTCGACGTGTCGCTGCGGACCCCAGAAGGTTTGCCACTGGGTGAGCCGGTGCGGTTGTCGGTGCACTCCAACGCCTACGGCAAGGTGTTGTCCGCGATCACGCTGACCGCGGCGGCCGTGCTGGTGACACTGGCAGGACGCCGACTGTGGCACCGCTTCCGTGGACAACCGGACCGCGCCGACCTGGACCGCCCGGAACCAGCCCACGCGAGGTTCGCCGAGCATCACGACCGGGCACGTCACCGCGCAGACGAAAAGCACCGAGTATGAGTCCCGCCGGCCAGCACATGCCGCCACCGCCACAGCCACGGCCGCGGAGGCAAGTCTCGGGCCGACAACCGGCTACCGCGCGTGTGGTGTCACAGTCGCGGCCCGAACTGTCCGACGCCGCTCTGGTATCGCGGTCGTGGGGGATGGCATTCGCAACGCTGGTCAGTCGGATCACCGGCTTCGCCCGGATCGTGTGGCTGGCCGCGATCCTGGGCGCTGCACTGTCGAGCGCCTTCTCGGTTGCCAATCAGCTGCCGAACCTGGTCGCCGCTCTAGTGCTGGAGGCGACATTCACCGCGATCTTCGTGCCGGTGCTGGCCCGCGCCGAGCAGGACGACCCCGACCGGGGCGCAGCGTTCGTGCGGCGCCTGGTCACATTGGCGACCACTCTGCTGCTGGTGACCACCGTGCTCTCAGTGCTGGCCGCCCCCCTGCTGGTGCGGTTGATGCTCGGACACGACCCCCAAGTCAACCAACCCCTGACCACTGCGTTCGCCTACCTGCTGCTGCCGCAGGTGATCTTCTATGGCCTGTCGTCGGTGTTTATGGCGATCCTGAACACCCGCAACGTGTTCGGGCCACCGGCGTGGGCGCCGGTCGTTAACAACGTCGTCGCGATCGCCACCCTGGGCGTGTATCTGGCGGTGCCCGGCGAACTTTCGGTGGATCCCGTGCGGATGGGCAACGCCAAGCTGTTGGTGCTGGGGATCGGCACCACCGCGGGTGTGTTCGCACAGGCGACGGTGCTGCTGGTGGCGATCCGGCGTCAGCGCATCAGCCTCCGCCCCCTGTGGGGGATCGATCAGCGGCTCAAGCGCTTCGGCGCGATGGCCGCCGCGATGGTGCTCTACGTGCTGATCAGTCAGTTCGGCCTGGTGGTTGGTAACCAGATCGCCAGCACGGCAGCGGCGTCCGGACCCGCGATCTACTACTACACCTGGCTGGTACTGATGCTGCCGTTCGGCATCATCGGGGTAACGGTGCTGACGGTGGTGATGCCGCGACTGAGCCGCAACGCCGCCGCTGACGACACCCCAGCCGTCCTCGCTGACCTGTCGCTGGCCACCCGACTGACCATGATCACGCTGATCCCGACAGTGGCGTTCATGACCGTCGGGGGGCCGGCGATCGGTAGCGCGCTGTTCGCATACGGTCATTTCGGCGAAGTCGACGCCGGCTACCTGGGTGCGGCGATCGCGTTGTCGGCGTTCACGTTGATCCCGTACGCGCTTGTGCTGCTGCAATTGCGCGTCTTCTACGCGCGCGAGCAGCCCTGGATACCGATCGTGATCATCGTCGTCATCACCACCGTCAAGATCATCGCCTCACTGCTCGCGCCGCACGTCACCGACGAGCGCCAACTGGTCGCCGGTTACCTGGGGCTGGCCAACGGTCTCGGATTTGTGGCCGGCGCGATCGTCAGCTATTACCTGCTGCGGCACACGCTGCGGCCAGCCGGTGGCCACCTGGTCGGCATCCGGGAAGTACGCACGGTGCTAGTGACGGTTGTGGCGTCGTTGCTGGCCGCTCTGATCGCGCACGTGGTGGATTGGCTGCTCGGGCTGGAGGCATTGACGATCCACGGTGGTGGTCTTGGCTCGCTGCTGCGGCTATTCGTGCTCGCGGTGATCATGCTGCCGATCATGGCTGCGGTCATGCTGCGCGCGCAGGTCCCCGAGGCGCAAGCTGCGCTCGATGTCGTCAGCCGGTGGATCAGCGGCGGGCACGGCGGGGTGCGACCCAGGCGGGTGGTGCCCGCACCCCGCGATCCGATGGCGGGACCACCCACTAGGAATGAAGTAGCCAGCAGCAAAAAGACGGTGTCCGATCGACCGTCCCCGCACAGTCCGGTCACGTACTCTGAGCAGAGGAATTCATTTACGCCGGGGGGATACGCGGTCCAGGAGCCGATCCGGCGCAGACCTCCGGAGCAGATAGCCGGAGCGGGGATAGGGAAAGGACCGGAGGTGACCGACCGCCCATCCGACAGCGCCTCAACCAGTGCCGCGCCAGACACCGAACTGCCGCGGCCCTCCGCCGATGACTTCCAGCCCGATATTCCAGCCGAGGTTGACCACGGCATAGTGTCGGCACCGCGAACGCCGGAAAAACTCGACGACCATCTCTCGCGGAAACCGGGCCGCCAGCATCCGTTCGAGGCCCCCCGCGAGCGGGGCATGGAATCGTCAGCACGCCAAGAGGATGTCCACTTGGTTCCCGGCGCCCGAATCGCCGGTGGCCGCTACCGTCTGCTGGTTTTCCACGGCGGCGCGCCCCCGTTGCAATTCTGGCAAGCGCTGGACACCGCGCTGGATCGGCAGGTGGCGCTGACCTTCGTCGACCCGGATGGGGCCCTGCCCGACGAAGAACGGCAGGAGATCCTGACCCGCACGCTGCGGCTCAGCCAAATCGACAAGCCCGGTATCGCCGGGGTGCTCGACGTCGTCCATACCGGCGCCGGCGGCTTGGTGGTCGCGGAGTGGATTCGCGGTGGTTCGTTGCAGGAGGTGGCCGACACCTCACCGTCCGCGGTCGGGGCCGTCCGCGCGATGCAGTCGCTGGCCGCGGCCGCCGTGGCCGCCCACCGCATCGGTGTCGCGCTTTCGATCGACCACCCCAGCCGGATCCGTGTCAGCATCGACGGTGACGTCGTGCTGGCTTACCCGGCGACCATGCCCGACGCCAGCCCACAGGACGACATCCGCGGCATCGGCGCCGCACTCTATGCCCTGCTGGTCAACCGGTGGCCCCTGCCGGAGCACGGTGTGCGCAGCGGGCTGGCACCGGCCGAGCGTGATCCCACCACCGGCCAACCCGTCGAGCCAAGCTACACCGACCGTGACATCCCCTTCCAGATTTCTGCGGTCGCCGCCCGGTCGGTTCAAGAGGACGGCGGAATACGCAGCGCGTCAACGCTTTTGAACCTGCTACAACAGGCGACCGCGGTCGCTGACCGCACCGAAGTATTGGGTCCGATCAGGCCACCTGCGCCGGCACCAGCCCCTCGCTTCCGGCCTCCCCCGCGACTGGATGATGAGGCCCGCGCCCGGCGCCGCCGCAACCTGATCGTCGGGATCGGCGCCGGCGGTGCCATCATCGCGGTGGCCCTGCTGGTGCTGGCCTCGGTGCTGAGCCGGATCTTCGGCGATGTCGGCGGCGGCCTCGACAAAGATCAACTCGGCCTCAACACCCCGTCGTCTACATCGACGTCCGCCGGCGGTTCCGCCCCGGCCGGCAGCGTGGTCAAACCCGTGCGGGCCACGGTCTTCTCCCCCGAAGGTGACGCCGACAATCCGAGCCAGGCTGGGTTGGCGATCGACGGCAACCCGGCCACCGCCTGGTCGACCGACACCTACAACGACGCCGTGCCGTTCCCGGGCTTCAAAAACGGTGTCGGGTTGCTGTTGCAACTGCCGAACCCAACGGTGGTCGGCACCGTCACCCTTGACGTGTCCAGCACCGGGACCAACGTACAGATCCGCTCGTCGCCGACGTCGACGCCGGCCAAACTGGACGACACAACGGCATTGACTCCGCCGACGGCGCTGCAACCCGGTCATAACAGCATTCCGGTCAAAGCGTCGTCGCCGACGTCGAATCTGCTGGTGTGGATCTCCACGTTGGGAACGACCGACGGCAAGAGTCGCGCCGATGTCTCCGATATCACGGTGCAGGCCGCCTCCTGAGGCCGGGCGCGCGCCAACGCGGATGAGAAGTAAACGGCCCAGATTGGCGCAGGCCACACCTGATCCTCCGGCGGCCCACCGGGGTGAAGTGCCGCGCGACAGCTGATTGGTTATTGTCCGGCCGTGGGTTTCGGGGCAGACGTTCGGCAGCAACGTAGCGACGCCGAGCTGCTGGCGGCCCATGTTGCCGGCGACCGTTACGCCTTCGAAGAATTGTTCTACCGTCATCACCGGCACCTTCACCGGCTTGCCCGGCTCACCAGCCGCAACCCCGAGGATGCGAAGGACGCGCTACAGGACGCGATGCTCTCGGCGCACCACGGCGCCAGTTCATTTCGAAATGACGCCGCGGTCAGCAGTTGGCTGTACCGAATTGTGGTCAATGCGTGCCTGGACCGCCTGCGCCGCAACAAGACCCATCCGACCACCACCCTCGACGACGTCTACCCGGTGCCCGATCGAACCGCACAGGCCGATACCGCGATCGTGGTACAGCGAGCACTGATGCGGCTGCCCGTCGAACAACGCGCCGCGGTGGTGGCCGTTGACATGCAGGGCTACTCGATCGCTGAGACCGCCCGGATGCTCGGGGTGGCTGAGGGTACGGTCAAAAGCCGGTGTTCCCGCGCACGCGCTCGCCTCGCCGTGCTCCTCGGATACCTCGACACCGAGCCCAACACGGCCACAGCCAACCGCACGGTCGGCTAGCCCCGCCGACGATCGGGGCCGCGTAGCCGTCAGGGTTGGCGGAGCCCAGGACTGTGCATAGCCGTCCGACTGTGTATGACGGACACTGGGGCGGATGGATGGAGCCGACAACGATCCGCCGGATCAAACGGATCACGGTGATGCGAGCGCGGGCCCGCCGTTGACGGCGGAGCTCCTCGCCGACCTGCAAGCGGGTCTGCTGGACGACGATGTCGCCGCTCGGGTGCGCCGACAAGTCCGCGCCGACCCGGCCGCAGCAGTGGCGCTGCGCGCCCTGAACCAGGTGCGCTGCGATCTCGCGGCGCTGGGTGCCGACCCAACCTCGGCACCGGACGCTCCCCCGGCCGTCGTCGCGCGCA
Source organism: Mycobacterium sp. (assembly GCA_035625875.1). Classification (GTDB taxonomy): domain Bacteria; phylum Actinomycetota; class Actinomycetes; order Mycobacteriales; family Mycobacteriaceae; genus Mycobacterium. The sequence goes on from DASPOT010000391.1 coordinate 40,896, forward strand.
TCGCGGCAGCCCTGCGGTCGGTGGGTTCGGCAAGGTCGCGCAGCCACGGCCACGCCGCACACGCGGCTCGACCGAGCACTTACCCGGCGAAAGTGATCGCTGCCGTGGCGGGTGTGGGTGCGTTCGCCGCCGCGGCCGGACTCGGAACGGCGGCGCTCGTCGGCGCCCCGGCGCCCGCGCCGAGCGCGCCGATCGCTGCGCAGCACATCACCGTGACGCCGCCGGCCACCGCGATTCCGCTGTCCGAGGTGCAGATCCTCGGCCTGCTCGACCACACTCCCGACTATGGTCCGCTCACCGATCCGCCACACCGCGCATCGTGCCTGAATGGCCTCGGCTATCCCACGTCCACTCGGGTGCTGGGCGCGCGGCCGATCGAGATCAACGGGCGTCCCGGCGTGCTGCTGGTGCTGCCCGGGGACAGGCCCGACGAGCTGGCGGTGCTGGCGGTGGCAGCGAACTGTAGCGCGGGGGATACCGAGTTGTTGGCCAGCACACTCGTCCCACGCCCGTAGAGTTCACGGGAACAGCAGTGCCTACCCTGGCGTTCGTAGACGTTTGTAGACCAGCTGGCCCAGCTCTGTGAAAGGTTCGTATGTCCGCCACTACTCCTGTCCACCACGTGATCGTCATCGGTTCCGGTCCCGCAGGGTACACCGCGGCCCTCTACGCTGCTCGTGCGCAGCTGGCGCCGCTGGTATTTGAGGGCACCTCTTTTGGCGGCGCGTTGATGACCACGACCGATGTGGAGAACTATCCCGGTTTTCGCGACGGCATCACCGGCCCGGAGCTGATGGACGAGATGCGTGAGCAGGCGTTGCGGTTCGGTGCGGACCTGCGGACGGAGGACGTCGAATCGGTGTCGTTGGACGGACCGGTCAAGTCGGTGGTCGCCGCCGACGGGCACACCTACCTCGCCCGCGCCGTCATTTTGGCGATGGGTGCTGCGGCGCGCTATCTGCACGTACCCGGCGAACAGGAGTTGCTGGGCCGCGGCGTGAGTTCGTGCGCCACCTGCGACGGATTCTTTTTCCGCGACCAGGACATCGCCGTCATCGGCGGCGGCGACTCGGCGATGGAGGAGGCCCTGTTTTTGACCCGGTTCGCCCGCAGTGTCACGATCGTGCACCGCCGCGATGAGTTCCGCGCCTCGAAAATCATGCTGGCCCGGGCCCGCGGCAACGACAAGATCCGGTTCATCACCAACCACATCGTGGTCGCGGTGGAGGGGGACACCACGGTGACTGGACTGCGGTTGCGCGACACCGTCACCGGTGTGGAAACCACGCTGGCGGTGACCGGTGTTTTCGTCGCGATCGGCCACGACCCGCGTTCGGAGCTGGTTCGCAACGCCGTCGACCTCGATCCGGACGGCTACGTGCTAGTGAAGACGCCGAGCACAGCCACCTCGCTGGACGGTGTGTTCGCGGCCGGTGACCTGGTGGATCGCACCTATCGGCAGGCGGTCACTGCTGCCGGGACTGGCTGCGCCGCCGCGATCGATGCCGAACGTTGGCTGGCCGAGCACGCAGAGTCCGCAGAAGCCGCTGCGGCCAACGCAACTGGTGATAGTACCGACTCTTTGATTGGAGCACCGCGATGACCACGGCTGAAAATCCAGGGGCCACAGTGGAAGTCTCCGACGCGTCCTTCGCGGCAGATGTGTTATCCAGCAATAGACCTGTGTTGGTTGACTTTTGGGCAACTTGGTGTGGCCCGTGCCGAATAGTGGCGCCGGTGCTCGAGGAGATTGCGGCCGAGAAGGCGGGCCAGCTCACGATCGCCAAGCTGGACGTGGATGCCAACCCCGAGACAGCGCGCAACTTTCAGGTCGTCTCGATCCCCACGCTGATCTTGTTCAAGGACGGTCAGCCGGTTAAACGGATCGTCGGTGCCAAGGGTAAGGCGGCGTTGTTGCGGGAGCTTTCTGACGTCGTTCCCAAGGTCGTCTAGTTCGCGCCCACCCCGCCACAGTTGGCCTGGTGTTTTCCTGAAATCGACCAGCATCTGCGACAATACCGCGTAGCTTCCCTGCAATAATCAGCGCTATCTGTTGCTACCGGAGGGCCCTTGGTATGTCGAGTCCGGGCTGCGAAAACGGCGACGTGTTGCGCTGCGGTGACCGCAGCGTCGCGGTCACCGAGATCCGGGCTGCGCTGGCTGCGCTGGGACTGCTGGCCAATCCTGACGAAGACCTGACCACGGGAAAACTTGTGGCGCTCGATGTGTTCGATGCCGAGCTCGATCGGGCGGTTCGCGCCTTCCAACAGGATCGCGGACTGCTGGTGGACGGCATTGTCGGGGAGGCTACCTACCGCGCGTTGAAGGAGGCGTCCTACCGGCTCGGCGCCCGCACCCTGTGCCACCAATTCGGTGCGCCGCTGTACGGTGACGACGTCGCCACACTGCAGGCCAGGTTGCAGGACCTTGGTTTCTATACCGGGCTGGTCGACGGGTACTTCGGGTTGCAGACACACAACGCGTTGATGTCCTACCAGCGCGAGTACGGACTCTACGCCGACGGTATCTGTGGCCCGGAAACGTTGCGCTCCTTGTACTTTCTCAGTTCCCGGGTCACCGGCGGCTCCCCGCACGCAATCCGCGAGGAGGAGCTGGTCCGCCGATCGGGCCCGAAACTATCGGGTAAGCGGATCATCATCGACCCCGGCCGCGGTGGTGCGGACCACGGTCTGATCACGCACGGTCCAGCCGGACCGATCAGCGAAGCAGACATATTGTGGGACTTAGCAAGCCGACTCGAGGGCCGGATGACCGCTATCGGCATGGAGACGTTCCTATCCCGGCCAACGAACCGCAGTCCATCTGACGCCGAACGTGCAGCCACGGCCAACGCCGTTGGTGCCGACCTGGTGATCAGCCTGCGCTGCGCGATCCAGCCGAGCCCGGGGGCCAACGGCGTGGCCTCCTTCCACTTCGGCAACTCGCATGGTTCGGTCTCCACCATCGGCCGCAGTCTGGCGGATTTCATCCAGCGAGAAGTGGTGGCGCGCACCGGTTTACGTGATTGCCGCACTCATGGCCGGACTTGGGACTTGCTTCGATTGACCCGGATGCCAACCGTTCAGGTCGACGTCGGCTACATCACCAACCCACGTGACCGTGCGATGCTGGTCACGACTCAAACCCGGGATGCCATCGCTGAAGGTATCCTCGCCGCGGTCAAGCGGCTCTATCTGCTCGGCAAGAACGACCGCCCCACCGGCACGTTCACCTTTGCCGAGCTGCTTGCCCATGAGTTGTCGGTGGAACAGGCGGGCCGACGCAGCAGTTCATAGCCTCGGCTCAGGGATTCATCGCCGAGCAGCCGGCCGAGACCGGCTGCTGCAGTTGTGCATTCTCCAGCAACCGCTCCAGTGCGGCCTCGACCGCGGCTTTCCACCCCAGACCTTTGTCCAGCTCGAGCCGCAGCCGTGGGAAGTACCGATGCGGTGCCACCACGACAAAGCCCGTATCTTGCAGAAAGCCCGCGTCAATGACGCAATGTTCGACCGAACAGTCGCCGAGAGCCTCCAGCACGGGCTGGATGTCGGGATCGGCTGTTTGCGGGTCTTGTAGCTCGGCGGTCGCCGGTGTGCGCCCAAAGGCCTCCAGCGCCCGCACGCCCCGGCGGACCAGCTCGTCGACCACGCGGGCGATAAGGCTCTGTGGCAGGTCGTCGGCGCCGTGCCCCGGCTCGACACCCATCGACGTCAGCAGGATCGCGTCGGCGGACACGGGCGCGGTGGGCATCCGGTGCGCTCGCGGTACCGTGCGCGGCGGCGCGTAGAGAACATACCCCAAGCATGGCGGTTCGCTGTCACCGCCTTCAGCTGGCGCGGCCGTAGCCAGTTGGCCACATGACCCCCACTCCAGCATCACCATCGACAGCCAGGCTTCCTTCTCGAATTCCGGGTCGGCGAGGTGCTCGTCTTTACCGAGGGTCGCTGGATCGACCTCCCAGAAGACGCAGCGGCGCGCATGCTTCGGGAGCTGCTCGAAGGCTTCGAGCCGCAGCGGTGTGATTCGGACAGACACTAAACTCCTGGCCTCCGTGCAGTGCTAGTGCTGATGACCTGCACCCAGCAACCCTTCCAGGATAGGAGAGTTGACCGCCGCCGGGCCAGTATGGCCGCCGACGTGCCCTCATGGTCGCAACCACGCAGTCATGCACACGCGGGGAACCGAAATAGCTTGATGCACAGCGGATCTCCGTCGGATGGGGGCGCATGGCTGGAGTTTGGTCCGCGGCCTCGGACCGCTGTGGTGTCACAGTGACGTAATTACACGGTGTCCTTGGTCAGGCTTTCGATCCATTCATCAGGTCGACGATGCGCTGCAAATCGTCAACTGAACCGAATTCGACGACGATCCGGCCCTTGCCTTTGCCAAGGCTGACTGTGACGCGGGTGTCGAAGGCGTTTGATAGCCGCTCAGCAACGTCCTGCAGGCCAGGCATCTGAATGCGCTCGCGCTTCGGGGGCGCTGATGTGGTCAGATCACCGCGATTGGCCAGGGTGACCGCTTCTTCGGTGGCTCGCACCGAGAGGCCTTCGGCGACGATCCGAGCCGCCAGTTCCTCCTGCGCTTCTGGGCCGGCCTCCAGGGACAACAGCGCTCGGGCGTGGCCCGCGGAGAGCACACCCGCCGCCACACGACGTTGGACTGCGACCGGGAGCCGCAGCAACCGGATCATGTTCGTGATGAGCGGCCGCGATCGGCCGATGCGCACAGCCAGTTCATCGTGGGTGACATCGAACTCGTCCAGTAGTTGCTGGTAGGCCGCCGCCTCTTCCAACGGATTTAGCTGCACGCGATGGATGTTCTCCAGGAGGGCGTCGCGTAGCAGGTTGTCGTCGCCGGTCTCCCGCACGATGGCCGGGATAGTGGTCAGACCCGCCTGCTGGGCAGCTCGCCAGCGCCGCTCCCCCATCACGATCTGGTAGCGGCTGCCGTTCTGGGATCCGTCCAATGCGCGCACCACGATCGGCTGCAGGAGCCCGAACTCGCGGATGGAGTGCACCAGCTCGGCGTGGGCCTCCTCGTCAAACACCTGCCGCGGCTGACGGGGATTGGACTCGATGACGGCTGGATCGATCTCGCGATACACCGCGCCCATGCCGGCGGAGTCCGGGAGCGGCCCACCCAGCACGACGTCCGCGGCCGCATCACCCATCCGCGGTCCCAGTGGCCTGGAGTCGGTGTCGGCCGGCCCGGTGGGGATCAGCGAAGCCAGGCCCCGGCCGAGGCCGCCTTTCTTCCGTAATGGCTGAGTCATCGTTATCCCTCCGCGGATGATGCTTGATCGTGCTCGGCGAGTTCGCGGCTGGCGTCGAGATAGCTCATCGCTCCGCGCGAACCGGGATCGTAATCGATGATCGTCATGCCGTAGCCCGGTGCCTCCGAGACTTTGACACTGCGCGGAATCACTGTGCGTAATACCTTTCCGCCGAAGTAGCGGCGTACTTCCTCGGCGACCTGATCGGCAAGTTTTGTGCGTCCGTCGTACATGGTTAGGATCACCGTGGTTACCTCGAGGTGGGGGTTCAGGTGGGCCTTGACCATTTCGATATTGCTCATCAGCTGTGTCACACCCTCTAGTGCGTAGTATTCGCACTGAATCGGGATCAGCACCTCGGGTGCGGCGACGAGTGCGTTGATGGTCAGCAATCCGAGCGACGGCGGGCAGTCGATGAAGACAAAGTCGAAGTCGAAGCTGTCAAGTTCGGTCAGTGCCGTCCATAGCCGGTTTTCCCGGGCCACCATGCTCACCAACTCGATCTCGGCGCCGGCGAGATCGATGGTGGCCGGCACGCAAAATAGTCGCTCGCTATGCGGGCTGCGCCGCAGGGCCGCGTGCAACGGGATCTCGCCGATCAGCACCTCATACGAGGAGGGCGTGCCGGAATGCCGTTCGGTGATCCCTAGCGCCGTGCTTGCGTTCCCCTGGGGATCCAGATCGATGACGAGTGTCTTGAGTCCCTGGATGGCGATCGCGGCCGCGAGGTTCACCGCGGTCGTGGTTTTGCCGACGCCGCCCTTCTGGTTTGCGATCGTGATCAACCGGCGGTTGTGGGGTCGACGCAGTCGATTGTGAGTGCTGTGCAGAACCTGCATAGCGCGTTCGGCGGCATCACCAATCGGGGTGTCGAACTCGTCCGATGTTTCACGTGAAACATCGGCTGCGGGCTGTTGTGTCGCACCGGTCGCAGGTAGAAACGGCCCCTGCGGTTCATCGGGCGCGGGCAGATCCCGCCCGTGCGGCGGGCCAGCTATGGAAGGCACAGGCCCTCGCGGCGAACTCATGGTGCTCCCCTGTTCCCCGTTCGTACTTGCCTGCGTGGCGCCTGCTTTCCGCGCCGCGCCAACACCACGGTTACGGGCGGACTTAAGTAGTTCACGCCACATCTCACTACCCTGACATCAACGGCGCCCAAAGCGGTCATCACACGCCGGTGTTCGTAAACTTCCTCTCCCGCACGCTCTCCCTTGATCGCGACCATCTGCCCGCCGGGCCGTAGCAGCGGCAAACTCCACTTCGTCAGCCGGTCCAGCCCTGCGACCGCCCGAGACACCGCAGCGTCCATTTCGCCGACGCCGTCACGCACGGCCTGATCTTCGGCGCGTCCGCGCACCACCTCGACGGGAAGCTCGAGTTCGCCGACGACCGCTCGAAGAAACTCGCTTCGGCGCAGCAGCGGTTCAACGAGGACCAGCTGAAGGTCCGGCCGCGCGATCGCCAGCGGCAGTCCCGGCAGCCCTGCCCCGCTGCCGATGTCCACCACCCTCTCCCCTATCGCAAGTAGCTCCGCGATCGCGGCGCTGTTAAGCAGATGGCGGTCCCAGAGCCGATCGGCTTCATGTGGGCCGAGGACTCCACGCTCTACTCCCGCGCCCGCCAACAGTTCGGCGTAGTGCTGGGCGATATCAAGCCGCGGCCCGAAGATCGTGGACGCAGCGTCCGGTGCGGTGGCCACAGCGACATGTTTCACGTGAAACATTCCTTTGGTCTTCCGGGGCGGGAGTCCTCGCCAGAACTACACGGTTGTAACTCCACTTCCAGAGTTTAGTCACACAGGATGACAACCCGACGCGACGGCTCAATGCCCTCGCTCTCGCTGCGCACCCCACGCACCTCCGCCACCGCATCGTGGATGATCTTGCGCTCGAACGGCGTCATCGGGGCGAGCTCCTCACGCCCACCGGTCTCCAGCACACGCCGTGCCACTTCGTTGCCTAACGCGGCCAACTCTTCGCGCCGCCGGCGTCGCCAACTCGCGATGTCGAGCATCAGCCGGCTGCGCACACCGGTCTTCTGGTGCACTGCCAGCCGCGTCAGTTCCTGCAGTGCGTCCAGCACTTCTCCTCTGGGACCGACCAACTTGGTCAAGTCGTCGCTGCCATCGATGCTCACCACTGCACGGTCGCCCTCGACGTCAAGATCGATATCGCCGTCGAAGTCCAGCAGATCCAACAGCTCTTCCAGATAGTCGCCGGCGAGCTCCCCTTCAGCGACCAACCGCTCTTCTAAATCATCGGCCTCGTCGGTACCCGTATCCGCTGTCGTCATGTCCTCCGAGATATCTTCCGTCGGTCTAACGTCAGCGTCGCGTTCGGTGGTGTCGGCGTCCGTCATGCCTGCCTCTCCCTCATCGCGGACCCTCTTGTCCTGAGCCCCATTGCCCTGCTCGCCGCGGCAAGCGCCTGCTACCTGCTCCTCATCACGCCCCCGCAAGCGGGTGCTAACCGGCACGCGGTCCGCATCGTCAGCGGGCTGGGTCTGATTGCCCGCCTCTTCCTCGGGCGGCACGCGGTCCGCATCGTCGGCGGGCTGGGTCCCCGTCAACGTTTGCGTCTCTTCGGTCTCACACCGGGGCGCGGGGTCCGGTTGGCCGAACTGCTATCGCGCGCGGCCTGATATGGCCTACCTGTTTTGCCCTGCGACGGCTTTCCTTCCGCCCTTTGGCTGTCAGGCTCCGTTTTTCCAGACCGCGGCGACTCCTCTCCACCACCGGTTGCTCCTGACAAGCCGTCGCCAGTTGTTGCCGACGCTTTGGGCGTGCGCTTCGGTTTGGCTCCGGGTGCCGGAGCGTTCGCCGCTCGGCGCTGGATCGCTTCTTGCTTCTTGGCCTCTTCTTCTCTTTCGATCATCCCGAATACGTAGTGTTGCTGACCGAATGTCCAGATGTTGTTCGAGAACCAGTACAAGATGATCGCCAGCGGTAGGAAAGGGCCACCGACCACCACGCCCAGCGGGAAAACATACAACGCGAGTTTGTTCATGAGCGCGGTTTGTGGATTGGCAGCCGCCTCCGGGCTTTGCCGCGCGACCGAGGCGCGGCTGTTGAAGTAAGTCGCGATGCCAGCCAGAATCATCACCGGGACCCCGACCGCGACCACCGCCGGTCGACTGAACTCGGTGAACGCGTTCAACCCGGTCCGTTGCGTCATGAAAGCCCCGATCGGCGCGCCGAACAAGTTCGCGTCCAGGAAATGGCCCACGTCAGTCGGGCTGAACACGTAGTTGCCGGTCGCCCGGTTTTCAGGCACCGACAGGTGCGGTTGGCCGAAGCCTCCTGTCGTGCGGTTAAACGACCGCAGCACGTGATACAGCCCCAGAAACACCGGGATCTGCGCGAGCATCGGCAAGCAGCCCAGGATGGGATTGAATCCGTGTTCGCGTTGCAGCTTCTGCATTTCCAGCGCCATGCGTTGGCGGTCCTTGCCGTATTTTTTCTGCAGCGCCTTGATCTGCGGTTGCAGTTCCTGCATCTGCCGGGTGGTGCGGATCTGCCGGACGAACGGCCTGTACAGGATCGCGCGCAGAGTGAACACCAAAAACATCACCGACAGTGCCCAAGCGAAGAAGTTCGAAGGCCCTAGCAGGAAGCCAAACGCCTTGTACCAGAGCCACATGATTGCCGACACCGGGTAGTAAATGATGTCGAGACTGAACCAATCAAACAAAAGACTCACTCTCCCCTAGCTTCGCTGGGGTACCGCTGGTATCGCTCATGTCCCCGCAGTCCGCCCGCCATCTGCAGCGCTCCGGTATCGGGTCCCATCCTCCCCGATGCCATGGCCCACACTTGGCGAGCCGAACCGCGGCTAACCAGCTCCCCCGAATCAGCCCGTATTCGGTAAGAGCCGCGATGGCGTACTGGCTACAGGTCGGAACGAACCGACACGTCGGCAACCGCAGCGGTGAAATCATGTGTCGGTAAAGCTGAATCACGAAGATCAGCCCACGCGCGGGTGCGCTGCGTGCACCACGGAACAAGTCCATCCACCTCGATGTTGCCGCACTCACCGATCGGTCCCCGTCAGCTCATGGACGTGTCGCAACCCGGCCCGTAACTGTTGCTCCAGCCTCGCCGACGTCACCCAGCGACTGCTCGCGCTCGGAAGGACACGGATTACTACCTGCTCAGACCGGTCTAGCTCGGCCAACACAGTGCGCGCCACATGTCGCAACCTGCGCGCGACTCGATGACGTTCCACAGCCGAACCCACCGATTTCCCGACAATCAGCCCGATGCGGGGACCACTCCCCTCCACGCCATCGTCTGTCCGCCGTGCATGAATGACGATATCTGGTTGTACGGCTCGGATCCCGAGCTTCACTGTCGCGTCGAATTCCGTCGACCGCTTCATGCGGTTGTGCGCGGGAAGCACCGCTTCGATACCCGTAATCAGATCAAGCGGTCAACGAGCGTCGTCCCTTACGACGCCGGTTGGACACGATGGCACGCCCCGCGCGGGTGCGCATCCGTAGCCGAAAGCCATGCACACGGGCTCGGCGCCGGTTGTTCGGCTGAAAGGTCCGCTTGCCCTTGGCCACAACTCTCTCCTCATTGCTCTGACATCGCAATCCGGCCCCTCATGTTGTAAGGCCGTACCGGCCGGAAACGATGGTTCCGTAACAAAGCCCTCAATGAGCCTGTGCGGCTCACTGTCTCACTGGTAGCCGACGCGGTCCCCGGGTAGTCACCCAGGTCGCAGCCGTATCGCCACGTTCGGGCGACTGTTTGAGGGTACTGACGAGCGTTCGCTGGGTCAAACTTCGCTGCACTCCGACAAACCGTTAACAAAACATCACAGCCGCCGCCTCTTCCCACATCTTGTCCACACGGTCTCGAAAACCCCTACCTCAATGGGTTGGCACTCGCAGAGAAAACTGTTAACTTCGGGCAATGCCGTTTCAGACTGGAACGGCGCCCGAAAACGAAGCGAGGATGACGGATCCGCGATCTCTGCAGATAACCTATGCTAGCTGTCTCGAGTGTCGATCACCCGAGTCGTCGTCGGTAGCGTATGACCCGATGACAACCATGCTGTCCACACCTGTGGATAATCATGTAGACAGTTCGTTGTCGCTCGGGGTAGTGATAGCTCGACATCGAACCAGGGGGATCCGTCGTTGACCGATGACTCCGGTTCGAGTTTCGCAACGGTGTGGAGCGCGGTCATCTCCGAACTCAACAGCGAACCACACAGAGATGGCGTGGCCACCAACAGTGAGCCCTGCACCCCACCACTAACTCCCCAACAAAAGGCCTGGTTAAACCTTGTCCAGCCGCTGACCATCGTCGAAGGATTCGCTCTGCTCTCGGTGCCCAGTACCTTTGTGCAGAACGAGATCGAGCGCCATCTGCGTACCCAAATCACCGATGCACTGAGCCGCCGCCTCGGACATCAGATCCAACTCGGGGTGCGTATCGCTCCGCCTACTACCGACGAAACCGACGAAGGTGCCATTCCTCAGCCCGACGATTCCAATATTGACACGGACGAAATTGACGAAGACGGTGAAGCTCTTGCCAGCGCCCACGAGAGTTGGCCCAGCTACTTTACCGAACGCTCGCACAGCAAGGATCCCGCCACTGTCGGCGCAACTAGTCTGAACCGCCGGTACACATTTGACACGTTCGTCATCGGCGCCTCGAATCGGTTCGCTCACGCCGCCGCCCTGGCGATTGCTGAAGCGCCGGCACGTGCCTACAACCCGCTGTTCATCTGGGGCGAATCCGGCCTTGGGAAAACCCACCTTTTGCACGCCGCGGGGAACTATGCTCAGCGCCTGTTCCCGGGCATGCGGGTGAAGTATGTCTCCACCGAAGAGTTCACCAACGACTTCATCAACTCGCTGCGCGACGACCGCAAGGTCGCCTTCAAGCGCAGCTACCGCGATGTCGATGTACTGCTGGTCGACGACATCCAATTCATCGAAGGAAAAGAAGGCATCCAGGAAGAGTTCTTCCACACCTTCAACACGCTGCACAACGCCAACAAACAAATCGTTATCACGTCAGATCGGCCCACAAAACAACTCGCTACCCTCGAAGACCGGCTACGCACTCGCTTCGAGTGGGGGCTGATTACCGACGTACAGCCCCCGGAGCTGGAAACCCGCATCGCCATCCTACGCAAGAAAGCGCAGATGGAACGCCTCGCTGTCCCCGACGATGTGCTCGAACTTATCGCCAGCAGTATCGAGCGAAACATCCGTGAGCTTGAGGGCGCACTCATCCGCGTCACCGCATTCGCCTCACTGAACAAGACACCGATCAATCAGGCCCTGGCCGAGATCGTGCTACGCGACCTTATCGCCGACGCCACCACCATGCAGATCAGCGCGGCGACCATCATGGCAGCTACCGCAGAGTACTTCGATACCACGGTCGAAGAGCTCCGCGGCCCTGCCAAGACCCGGGCGCTCGCCCAGTCGCGGCAGATCGCGATGTACCTGTGCCGTGAACTCACCGAGCTATCCCTCCCCAAGATCGGGCAGGCATTCGGTCGCGACCACACCACGGTCATGTACGCCCAACGCAAAATCCTGTCCGAGATGGCCGAGCGACGCGAGGTGTTCGATCACGTCAAAGAACTCACCACTCGCATCCGTCACCGCTCCAAGCACTGACCTGGCTCCAATCCCCACCCCAAAACCCTCGCACCGGGCGGTACCACAAGTTACAGACAAATTGTGTGCATACCCCTGTTACAAAACCACTCACTCACCCCTGCAGGCATCGAACTCCGCTGCACAACCTTGGCTTCATCCCCAGCAACGCCCACCAAGCCACACAGCTGTTCACCTGGTCATCCACAACACGACCCTCTCCCCAGCAGCGCAAACACAACATTTCCCCAGGATGCACAGCCCTTATTACTGTTACTGATATATCTTCGTACTTTCTTCTTCGAAGAAGACCGCGGGGAAAGCCCGTCGGAGCACCCTCGCGGACACAACGGCGACGTGTCTGTCATCGATAGCGATTACCTTTCAAGTTGGCGGCGGAAGCTTTACGGTTGTTGTTCGACTGCCGTTAACGGCCGTCGTGGCGGAGTGGAGCCACAGGCGTTCGTCACCGGGCTGGACGCTGAATTTGAGCTCATTGTTACGAGGTGATGAAGGGACGCTATGGACGTGGCGACGAGCAGAGTCGGCTTCACCGACTTGAAGTTTCGTTTGGTGCGGGACGCCTTTGCCGACGCCGTGGCATGGGCGGCTAAGAACCTGCCCACCAGGCCGACGGTGCCGGTGCTTGCCGGAGTGCTGTTGACCGGCTCCGACGACGGGTTAACCATCTGCGGATTCGACTACGAGGTTTCCGCCGAGGCACAGGTTGCCGCTGAAATCGCTTCTCCGGGAAGCGTTTTGGTGTCGGGACGGTTATTGTCAGACATCACCCGCGCGCTACCGGACAAACCTGTCGACTTCTACGTGGATGGTACCCGGGTCTCGTTGACCTGCGGAAATGTCAGGTTTTCGTTACCGACCATGGCAGTTGAGGACTACCCAACGTTGCCGACGCTGCCTGCGGAGACCGGGACGCTACCTGCGGATTTGTTCGCCGAAGCGATCGGCCAGGTTGCCATCGCCGCAGGCCGGGATGACACCTTGCCCATGCTGACCGGCATTCGTGTCGAGATTTCGGGTGAGACGGTGGTTTTAGCCGCTACCGACAGGTTCCGGCTCGCTGTTCGCGAGCTGTCCTGGTCGGCGGTATCGCCCGACCTCCAGGCGGCGGTCTTGGTGCCGGCCAAAACGCTCGCTGAGGCAGCGAAGGCCGGCACTGACGGCTCTGACGTGCATTTGTCGTTGGGGGCTGGATCCGTGGTTGGCAAGGACGGACTGCTGGGTATCAGTGGTGGCGGCAAGCGCAGCACCACCCGACTCCTGGACGCGGAGTTCCCAAAATTCCGGCAGTTGTTGCCGACCGAACACACCGCAGTAGTGACGATCGGGGTGGCTGAGCTGACCGAGGCGATTAAACGAGTTGCGTTGGTTGCCGATCGGGGCGCGCAGGTGCGGATGGAATTCGCTGATGATGCATTGCGGTTGTCCGCCGGCGCCGACGACGTCGGCCGGGCCGAGGAAGATTTACCGGTCGATTTCGCGGGGGAACCCTTGACGATTGCGTTCAACCCGACGTATTTGACTGACGGGCTGGGATCGGTGCACTCTGAGCGGGTGTCGTTTGGTTTCACCACGCCCAGCAAACCAGCAGTACTGCGAAGCGCGGTCGATGATGATGCGCAGTTGTCAGGCGCCGGCCCCTTCCCCGCTGTTCATACCGAATATGTGTACCTGCTCATGCCGGTGCGGTTGCCCGGTTAGCCGCCATGCCGCGGCGACAACGGTGTGTAGACGCGGTCAGATTGATCGGATTCGGCGAAAATAGGTTTCGACATGTGTGAACGGGTAGACCAAGGCGGCTATACGCTACGGCGAGTCAGGTTGCCAGGCTAGGTGCACGTCCGACAGCTGGGATTGCGCGACTTTCGGTCCTGGGCACATGCCGACCTGGAACTGCAGCCGGGGCGGACGGTGTTCGTCGGCCCCAACGGTTACGGTAAGACGAACCTGATCGAGGCACTTTGGTATTCCTCTACTTTGAGCTCACACCGGGTGGCGACGGATATGCCGCTCGTTCGGACTGGCGCATCGCGGGCGGTGGTGTCAACGATCACCGTCAGCGATGGCCGGGAATGCGCGGTTGACCTTGAGATCGCGGTTAGGCGGGCGAACAAGGCGCGGTTGAACCGTTCGCCGGTTCGCAGCGCTCGGCAAATAGTCGGGGTGTTACGGGCGGTGTTGTTTGCTCCGGAAGACTTGGCTTTGGTCCGTGGAGATCCCGTAGAGCGACGCCGTTATGTCGATAACCTAGCGACCGTATGTCGGCCAGCGCTCGCTGCGGTTCGGGCTGATTACGACAAAGTGTTGCGGCAGCGCACAGCGCTGCTGAAGACCGTGTCAGGAGCAAGACACCACGACGACCGAGCCGCGCTGGACACCCTCGACGTTTGGGACAGCCGCTTGGCCGCCTATGGTGCGGAGTTGATCGGCGCTCGGATCAATCTTCTCAACCAGTTGGCGCCGGAAGTGGCGAAGGCCTATCAACTGTTAGCCCCGGGGCCGCGGTCAGCGTCGATCAGTTACCGCGCCAGCGTAGATATTGGGGCGGCCGACGGCACCGACGTAGAGTTCATTGAAGCCAGCTTGTTGGCGGCTCTGTCGAAGCGCCGTGGCGCGGAACTTGAGCGTGGGATGTGCTTGGTGGGTCCGCATCGCGACGATCTAGAGTTAAGGCTCGGTGATCAACCCGCCAAAAGCTTTGCCAGCCATGGAGAATCGTGGTCGATGGCGTTGGCGTTGCGGTTGGCGGCTTACGAATTGTTGCGCGCCGATGGCGGTGATCCGGTGTTATTGCTCGACGACGTGTTCGCCGAACTGGACGCGACCCGGCGACGCGCACTGGCAGCGGTCGCCGCGTCGGCTGAGCAGGTGCTGGTGACTGCGGCGGTGCCCGACAATATTCCCGCAGGCTGGGAGGCTCGGCAGGTGACCATCGACCTGCGCGACGATGACACCGGACAAGTATCGGTAGTGCGGACGTGAATGGCCCGGAGGACCGGCGTAATCCGGAAGATCGCGACGACCTGACCGGGTCGGCGGGAATGGACTTGGTGCGACGGACCCTGGAGGAAGTCCGGGAAGCCGCGCGCATTCGCGGCAAGGACACGGGCCGCGGGCGAGTGTCCCCGACCCCACGTCGTGTCGCCGGCAGGGGCAGTCGGCGAAGTTGGTCCGGGCCGGGGCCAGACTCTCGTGATCCACAACCGCTGCGAGTGGCCGCGCGTGATCTGGCAAAAAAACGCGGATGGTCATCGCGCGTCGCCGAGGGCACCGTGTTGGGCCAGTGGCCGTCAATAGTCGGTCAACAGATCGCCGACCACGCCACCCCCACCGCGCTGCGCGAGGGAGTGCTGAACATCACGGCGGACTCGACGGCTTGGGCAACCCAGCTACGGATTATGCAAGCGCAACTGCTCGCTAAAATCACCGCCGCGGCTGGCGAAGGTGTGGTGACATCGCTGAAAATCACCGGTCCGGCGGCGCCGTCATGGCGGAAGGGGCCGTTGCACATCGCCGGCAGAGGGCCCCGCGACACCTACGGTTAGGCAGCCCGGCGCCCCGATATGCACAGGCTCAGAGCCGCCAGGAGCAGGTAGACCCATTGGCGAGCGTCAGGACATGCCTTGAATGACGATATCGAGCACACGGCGCAGTTAGATAGGCAGGAGCGCGCCCAGAAAATCGGTGCCGCGGGTCAGTGCCGGTAGACTGAATCTAGTGACTGCTGCGGTAACTGGACCGCTCGCATGCAACCCCAAGGAGAGCTTTCCGACCGTGGCTGCCCAGAAGAAGAAGGCACAAGAGGAATACGGCGCCGAGTCCATCACGATCCTCGAGGGGCTGGAGGCCGTCCGCAAACGCCCGAGCATGTATATCGGCTCCACCGGCGAGCGTGGTTTACATCACCTCATTTGGGAAGTCGTCGACAACGCGGTGGACGAGGCGATGGCCGGTTACGCAACCATCGTCGACGTGACTTTGCTGGAGGACGGAGGAGTCGAGGTCACCGACGACGGCCGTGGCATCCCGGTCGCGATGCACGCATCCGGGATACCCACTGTTGACGTGGTGATGACCCAGTTGCACGCAGGCGGCAAGTTCGACTCCGGCGCGTACGCGATATCAGGTGGTCTGCATGGTGTCGGCGTGTCGGTGGTCAACGCGCTGTCCACCCGGCTCGAGGTCGAAATTAGCCGCGACGGGTACGAGTGGTCGCAGTTCTACGATCACTCGGTGCCGGGGACGCTCAAGCAGGGAGCGATGACGAAGAAGACCGGCTCCACAGTCCGGTTCTGGGCCGATCCAGGCGTTTTCGAGACCACGGAATACGACTTCGAGACCGTCGCGCGCCGATTGCAGGAGATAGCCTTCCTCAACAAGGGCCTGACCATCAACCTGACCGACGAGCGGGTGACCCGGGACGCGGTCGTCGACGATGTCGTCAGCGACGTTGCCGAGGCACCCAAGTCAGCACGGGAGCAGGCTGCCGAATCCGTTGCGCCGCATAAGGTTAAGCACCGGACCTTCCATTACCCCGGCGGATTGGTCGACTTCGTCAAGCACATCAACCGCACCAAGAACCCGATGCACACCAGCATCGTGGACTTCTCCGGCAAGGGTCCCGGGCACGAAGTCGAGATCGCGATGCAGTGGAACGCGGGCTATTCGGAGTCGGTGCACACCTTCGCCAACACCATCAACACCCACGAAGGTGGTACCCACGAGGAGGGCTTCCGCGCAGCGCTGACGAGCGTGGTGAACAAATACGCCAAGGACCGCAAACTGCTGAAAGACAAGGACCCCAACCTGACCGGCGACGACATCCGGGAAGGCCTGGCCGCCGTCATCTCCGTCAAGGTCAGGGAGCCGCAGTTCGAGGGTCAGACCAAGACGAAGCTGGGCAACACCGAGGTCAAGTCGTTCGTACAGAGGGTCTGCAACGAGCAACTGACTCACTGGTTTGAATCCAACCCGGCCGATGCGAAGATCGTCGTCAACAAAGCGGTGTCGTCGGCGCAAGCACGCATCGCCGCGCGAAAGGCTCGGGAGCTAGTGCGCCGCAAGAGCGCTACCGACCTTGGTGGGCTGCCCGGCAAGCTGGCCGATTGCCGCTCCACAGATCCACGCAAGTCGGAACTGTATGTGGTGGAGGGAGATTCGGCTGGCGGCTCGGCGAAAAGCGGTCGCGATTCGATGTTTCAAGCGATCCTGCCGTTGCGCGGCAAGATCATCAACGTCGAGAAGGCGCGCATCGACCGGGTGCTGAAGAACACCGAAGTCCAGGCGATTATCACCGCGCTGGGCACCGGAATCCATGACGAGTTCGACATCACCAAACTGCGCTACCACAAGATTGTGCTGATGGCCGACGCCGACGTCGACGGCCAGCACATTTCCACGCTCCTGCTGACATTGTTGTTCCGGTTCATGCGGCCACTGATCGAGAACGGGCATGTGTTCTTGGCGCAGCCGCCGCTGTACAAGCTGAAATGGCAGCGCAGCGACCCGGAGTTCGCCTACTCCGATCGCGAACGCGACGGCCTGCTGGAAGCCGGGCTGAAGGCCGGCAAGAAGATCAACAAAGACGACGGCATCCAGCGGTACAAGGGTCTGGGCGAAATGGACGCCAAGGAATTGTGGGAAACCACGATGGACCCATCGGTTCGGGTGCTTCGCCAAGTCACCCTCGACGACGCCGCCGCTGCCGACGAGCTGTTCTCCATCCTCATGGGTGAGGACGTCGACGCTCGCCGAAGCTTTATCACCCGCAACGCCAAGGATGTTCGCTTCCTTGATGTCTGAGGCGATGGCTTCAGCCCGGCGACGACGCGGAGCTGGAGCCTTCGCTGAGGAGCCGGGCAATCGGACTTAGCCCCCCACTGATAAACGAGGAATAGATGACAGACACGACGTTGCCACCGGGGGACGATTCCCTCGATCGGGTCGAACCGGTCGACATCCAACAGGAAATGCAGCGCAGCTACATCGATTACGCGATGAGCGTCATCGTGGGTCGCGCGCTGCCGGAAGTGCGCGACGGCCTCAAACCCGTGCATCGGCGGGTGCTCTACGCGATGTTCGACTCCGGGTTCCGCCCGGACCGCAGCCACGCCAAATCGGCCCGCTCGGTTGCCGAGACCATGGGCAACTACCACCCGCACGGCGACGCGTCGATCTACGACACCCTGGTGCGGATGGCGCAACCGTGGTCGCTACGGTATCCGCTCGTCGACGGGCAGGGCAACTTCGGCTCGCCGGGCAATGATCCGCCGGCCGCGATGCGCTATTGTCTTACAAAGGATTCGCTAGTGCGGTTGCCGTTCGGGCAATCGGTGCGGATTGGTGACGTCGTCCCGGGTGCGCACCCGAATTCAGACAACGCCATTGAGCTCAAAGTGCTTGACCGGCATGGTAATCCAGTGCTTGCCGATCGGCTTTTCCATTCGGGCGAGCATCAGACCTTGACCGTGCGTACCGCCGAGGGCTATGAAGTCACAGGCACCGTGAACCACCCACTGCTGTGTCTTGTCGACGTTGGCGGCGTGCCCACGCTGTTGTGGAAGCTGATCGAGGAGGTCCGTCCGGACGACTATGTCGTGCTGCAGCGTACGCCACCAGTGGAATTCGGTCCAGCGGACTGGCACGACGCGATGGAAGCGCTGTTGTTGGGCGCGTTCATCAGTGAGGGTTACATTTCGGAGAGTCGAGCCGGGTTCGCCAATCTGGACCGCGACTACTTCGCGATGGTCACCGCTGCTTATGACGCCGTCGTCGGCGACAAGCGCTCCATATGTCAACAGACCATCGCATCGGGCTCACGGCAGTACGCGCTGCACGTCTACAACATGACCGCGCTGAAACGGAGCCGTCTCTGGGAGATGGTGGGGCACCGGTCGGAGAACAAGTACGTGCCGGAGTGGCTGTGGCGCGCCCCCGCCGCTGTCAAGCGGGTGTTCCTGCAGGCGCTATTCGAGGGTGACGGATCGTGCTCTGCCCTGCCGCGCAATACGATTCAGGTCTCCTATTCGACGCGCAGTGAACGGTTGGCGGCCGACGTGCAGCAGATGCTGCTGGAGTTCGGTGTGGTGTCCCGGCGGTACCGGCATGCGACCGGCGAGCACAAGGTCGTCATCACGAATCGCGCGCAGGCGGAATTGTTCGCCGAACAGGTCGGCTTCGGTGGTGCAAAGCAGGTGAAGTTGGTTGAGATCCTGGGGGCGTTGCCTAAAACGGCGGCGGGTCTCGACGGCGACCACGTGCCGGGCCTCGCGCGGTTCATTCGCGCGCACAGCGGCAGTCGCTGGGTCGACAAGGAATGGCTACGCAAGCACAACATCGACCGGCTATCCCGATGGCGGCGCGACGGAGCGGAAATCCTTCGCCGCATAGCCGATCCTAATGTTCGAGCCATCGCGACCGACCTCACCGACGGCAGGTTCTACTACTCGCGGGTTGCGTCGGTGAGCGATGCCGGTGTGCAGCCGGTGTACAGCCTACGGGTCGATAGCGCCGACCATGCATTCATCACCAACGGCTTCGTCAGCCACAACACCGAAGCTCGGCTGACCCCGCTGGCCATGGAGATGCTGCGTGAAATCGACGAGGAGACAGTCGATTTCATACCCAACTACGACGGCCGGGTGCAGGAGCCGACAGTGCTGCCCAGCCGGTTCCCCAACCTGCTGGCCAACGGCTCCGGCGGCATCGCGGTCGGCATGGCGACCAACATCCCGCCGCACAATCTGCGGGAGCTTGCCGACGCCGTCTTCTGGTGTTTGGAGAACTTCGACGCCGACGAAGAAGCGACATTGGCCGCGGTCATGCAGCGGGTCAAGGGCCCCGACTTCCCCACCGCCGGGCTGATCGTGGGCACCGACGGGATCGCCGACGCCTACAAGACCGGCCGCGGCTCGATCCGGATGCGCGGCGTGGTCGAGGTCGAAGAAGACTCCAGGGGCCGAACCTCGCTGGTGATCACCGAGCTGCCGTATCAGGTCAACCACGACAACTTCATCACCTCGATCGCCGAACAGGTCCGCGACGGGAAGCTGGGCGGCATCGCCAACATCGAAGATCAGGGCAGCGACCGGGTTGGCGTCCGCATCGTCATTGAACTGAAACGCGACGCCGTCGCCAAGGTGGTGCTGAACAACGTCTACAAGCACACCCAGCTGCAGACCAGTTTCGGCGCCAACATGCTGGCGATCGTCGACGGGGTGCCCCGCACGTTACGGCTAGACCAGCTGGTCCGCCATTACGTCGACCACCAGCTCGACGTCATCGTGCGGCGTACCACCTACCGACTGCGGAAGGCCAACGAACGGGCTCACATCCTGCGCGGTCTGGTCAAGGCACTCGACGCACTGGACGAGGTCATCGCTTTGATCCGGGCTTCGGAGACCGTCGATGTCGCCCGGGCCGGGCTGATCGAGCTCCTCGACATCGATGACATCCAGGCGCAGGCCATCCTGGACATGCAGCTGCGACGGTTGGCGGCACTGGAACGACAGCGCATCATCGATGATCTGGCCAAGATCGAGGCCGAGATCGCCGACCTAGAGGACATTTTGGCCAAACCCGGGCGCCAGCGCGGGATCGTGCGCGACGAATTGGCTGAAATCGTCGACAAGCACGGCGACAACCGGCGCACCCGCATCGTCGCGGCCGATGGCGAGGTCAGCGATGAGGATCTGATCGCCCGGGAGGACGTCGTCGTCACCATCACCGAGACCGGATACGCCAAGCGCACCAAGACCGGCCTATACCGCAGCCAGAAACGCGGCGGGAAGGGTGTGCAAGGCGCCGGACTCAAGCAGGACGATATTGTCGCGCACTTCTTCGTGTGCTCGACGCATGACTGGATTCTGTTCTTCACCAGCCAGGGCCGGGTTTACCGGGCGAAAGCCTACGAGCTGCCGGAGGCCTCCCGGACGGCACGCGGGCAACATGTCGCCAACTTGTTGGCCTTCCAGCCCGAGGAGCGCATCGCCCAGGTCATCCAGATCCGCAGCTACATCGACGCCCCGTATCTCGTGCTGGCGACCAGCAAGGGCCTGGTCAAGAAATCCAGGCTCACCGAATTCGACTCCAACCGCTCGGGTGGAATCGTGGCGATCAACCTGCGCGACGACGATGAACTGGTGGGCGCCGTACTGTGCTCAGCCGACGACGACCTGTTGCTGGTCTCGGCGAACGGCCAATCCATCAGGTTCTCCGCGACCGACGAGGCGCTGCGGCCGATGGGCCGCGCCACCTCCGGCGTACAGGGCATGCGGTTTAACGCCGACGACCGGCTACTGTCGCTGAACATGGTCCGCGAGGGCACACATCTGCTGGTAGCGACGTCGGGAGGCTACGCCAAACGCACCGCGATCGAGGAGTACCCGGTGCAAGGCCGCGGCGGCAAAGGAGTCTTGACTGTCCAATACGACCGCCGTCGTGGCAGGCTGGTCGGAGCGCTGGTTGTCGACGACGACAGCGAGCTGTACGCGATCACGTCAGGGGGTGGCGTCATCCGAACAGCGGCGCGGCAGGTCCGCAAGGCGGGACGGCAGACCAAGGGCGTTCGGTTGATGAACTTGGGTGAGGGCGACACACTGTTAGCCATCGCACGCAATGCCGAGGAGACTGACAGTGCGGACGAGCCGGGTACCTAGACGCAGCCCGGGGACGATGCGCGCCGTGGAGCGACGCGAGAAGGAGCCGGGCAATCGGATCCAGGAGGAGCCGGGCAATTAGACTCAACCCGGCGACATAACGTGACCGCGACTGCCCGGACGGCCCGGGTACATACCGTAAGGAGCCGGGGTGACTTCAGCGAACGAGCCGGGATGCCCTGAACCGGGCGACAGCCCGAACGGAAATGGCTCGGTCGACCGCGGGGATCCACACGAATCGACGCCCGAGCCCGCTGCGGGCCGCATCTCCGATGCCAGGGATGTGCCGCCGTGGCAGCGTGGCGCCGCCCGGACGCCGCCGCCATCGCATCGCACACCACCGGAACCGCCGGCGCACCACGAACCGCGCTCGCCCGGTGCCGACGTCCCGCTCAGCCGAATCATCACGGGTACGGCGGCACCGGGCGCAGCTGCACAGCCCGCGCACGCGGAGACGCCGTCGCACGAGTCCGAATCCGCACCGGTACGAAACGACACTCCACGCACCGAGACGTACGGCAGCGAGCTGCCGGACCTGTCCGGGCCGATACCCCGGTCTGCGCAGCGTAAACCCGCGCCCGATCGCGGACCGGAAGGTTCGACTGCAAACGGCTCGAGCCGGTCGGCAGGCTCGGAACCCTGGATCCAGGTGTCCCGGCGACTCCGCGGTCCCGTGCGGGCCAGCATGCAGATCCGCCGGATCGACCCGTGGAGCACGTTGAAGGTGTCGTTGTTGCTGTCGGTAGCGCTGTTCTTCGTCTGGATGATCGCGGTGGCGTTCCTCTATTTGGTGCTCGGCGGCATGGGCGTGTGGAGCAAGCTCAACAGCAACGTCGGTGACCTGCTGAACAACACCAGCGGCAGTGGAGAGCTCGTCTCCAGCGGCACCATCTTCGGCGGCGCGACCCTGATCGGCTTAGTCAATATCGTGTTGCTCACCGCGATGGCCACCATCGGTGCCTTCGTCTACAACCTAACCACCGACCTGATGGGCGGCATCGAAGTGACGCTGGCAGACCGGGATTAGCCCTAGGGCTCGCGCAGGTCGGGATCCTCAGCGGTTGGAGTGTTTTGGGAGTGGACGGCGATTGCGGTAGTCTCGTCGCTCGGCCGTACGCGAGTACGGGCCTATAGCTCAGGCGGTTAGAGCGCTTCGCTGATAACGAAGAGGTCGGAGGTTCGAGTCCTCCTAGGCCCACAACCATGTGCTCCCGAAGGCGCTCCGCGAAACTCGCCCTAGCGCTGGCCGCGCTCGCCGTGTTGGTGGCGGTAATGCGAGCGCGGCGCAGCGTCGAGGTTTGGCACGTGGCGGCTGACCAAAGCGTTGGTCGGGATGAGGGGCCTTAGCTCAGTTGGTAGAGCGCTGCCTTTGCAAGGCAGAAGTCAGGGGTTCGAATCCCCTAGGCTCCACCGAGGCGCGTTGCGTGGTCATCGAGCGTCTGCGCGAACACTCCTTTGAACTCCGGTTCAGATGTCGGAAACTGGCCGAGGCGATTTCACGGTTTGGGTTGCACCTCGACGCTCGGCGGGCGCGGCGATGGCTCCGGACCCGACGAGCGGCGGATGATCGAGAATGCAACCGCGCCGCCGGCGAGCACCACGACGGCGACCCCCGCGATCACCCACGGACGCTTGCGGCGGCGTTGGGATCGACGCGCCTCCTGCAGCGCCTGCGGCAGGCCGGCTACCACCTCCTGCGCGGCGGCCAGTTCCTGGCCAATCGCCTCTTGGGCGGCCGCGAGTTCCCGGGCCAGCCGGCCCTCCCAGTAGCGGCGACGTAGGTCCGCAGCGCCTGCCCGCGCGGAGTGGACTCCGAGCCCGACGGCCCCCCGCGTGACGTCCACCGGCCCCACCGCCGTATAGGTCAAGCCCCGGGTCAATCGCTGCCGAGGCGTCAACCGGTTATCCGTCTTCGCGCTCATCTCCCGCCTTTCTGCCGACCGTATCCGGATCTTCTCAGACTGCCATCATCGGGACGCCTAGGGGCTTAATAGGCTCAGGTACCGGGTATTTCGCGCGTTTCGGCACCCGTGACGGGAACGGCCCGGCAGGCAATGGCAGACTGTGATGCCGTGACCAACAGCCCTCTTCAGACCACCACCGCCACCTTGCACACCAATCGCGGCGACATCAAGATCGCTCTGTTCGGCAACCATGCTCCCAAGACCGTCGCCAATTTCGTCGGTCTGGCGCGGGGCACCAAGGAGTATTCGACCCAGAACGCATCCGGCGGCACCTCGGGCCCGTTCTACGATGGCGCGGTCTTCCACCGGGTGATCGAAGGCTTCATGATCCAGGGCGGCGATCCGACCGGCACAGGTCGCGGGGGTCCGGGCTACAAGTTCGCCGACGAGTTCCACCCTGAGCTGCAATTCGATAAGCCCTACCTACTGGCGATGGCCAATGCGGGCCCGGGCACCAATGGATCACAGTTCTTCATCACCGTCGGCGAGACGCCGCACTTGAATCGACGCCATACGATTTTCGGCGAGGTGATCGATCCCGAGTCGCAGAGGGTCGTCGATGCGATCGCCAGCACCGCCACTGACGGCAACGACAGGCCGACCGACCCGGTCGTCATCGAATCGGTCACCATCTCCTGAACCTAAAGGCGCGCACTCAGCGGGGCCCGGGGCCGGTATAACCGGCGACGGTGAGCACGTCGAGTACATCCAACGGGTCGGTCCCCAGGTCCCAACGAGAGAAAATCAGTAGACGGTCACCAGCCGTTTCGATCTCGAGTAGCCGGACTTTACGTGCCATGCGACGGAACTCGGTGATCCGGACGATCTTGATGTCCGATCGCTGCAATAGCTGCGTCCGAAACCAGCCGCGGACGAGCAGCCCGTCCGACGTGATTGCCAGCTTCGGGCGTGCGTGCCACGAGACACCTGCAAACAAGATCAGACCCGCTGCGGCAATACCTGTGAGGATCCGGCCCGGAAGGTCTGTGACCAAGATCACAGAAGCGATAGCCATCATAACGCCAGCGGCCCCGCAACCAGCGATTCCCGTCGTTCGAGGCGCCCATTCTGTTTGCTGCACGGGGTTCCTAGACGCTCCTACCATTGCCGATGAAGTTATCCACAAGTGCTATCAACAATGGGGATAAATCACATGCGTGTGATTGAGTGACCACAATGTTGCCAGCCCGGTAACGGACTGGACGCAAGATGAATACATCATGTCGTGGAGAGAAACTACCGCCAGCGCATTGTGAGCAACAAGCCAGTGATCATGAAAGCAAACGCGATTGCGTAGTTCCACGGGCCCAGGTGGGCCATCCAGTTCAGAAACGCGGGAGCCTGGCTGCCGGCGGCGGCCAACTGGAACACCATCAACCACACCAGACCGATCAGCATCAAGCCGACGAACAACGCGACGAACCACAGACTCGACGGACCGGCCTTCACCTTCACCGGCGTACGGCTCACCGCGCTGACGGTAAAGTCGTTCTTCTTGCGGACCTTGGACTTGGGCATGAATACCTCGGAGATACCTCAGACGGTGGGCAGGGCGGGTGCAACGATAATAATTGCGGCTGCACGCATGGTTCGGCTACGAGACTAACTCACCCGTGAGCAGGGAACGGAGAGCCGATGGCTAACCCGATTGCCCGGCTTCTCCACGGGCCGTTGCACGGCCCGCATCGCCGCCGGGCTAGC
Source organism: Mycobacterium sp. (assembly GCA_035625875.1). Taxonomy (GTDB): domain Bacteria; phylum Actinomycetota; class Actinomycetes; order Mycobacteriales; family Mycobacteriaceae; genus Mycobacterium. The sequence goes on from DASPOT010000391.1 coordinate 66,137, forward strand.
CAGACCCGGCGCTCATCGTGGCGTTTTGGTGTCCCGCTGGTGTGCTTGCTGGCCGGGCTGCTGCTGGCCGCCACACACGGGGTGTCCGGTGGCGGCGAGATCCGCCGTAGTGATGCGCCACGGTTGGTCGACCTGGTCCGCGAAGTGCAGTCCTCGGTTGAGCGTCTCGGCGCTGAACGGGATGCGCTGGCCACCAAGATCGACACCACCCATGGCCGGTCCTCCAACACCGCGTTAGCGGCGATGCAGGCGCGGTCGGCGGAGCTGGCCGGTGAGGCGGGCCTGGATCCGGTGCACGGGCCGGGCCTGGTGGTGACGCTCACCGACGCTCAACGCGACGCCAACGGCCGCTTTCCACGCGACGCCTCCCCCGACGACCTGGTGGTGCACCAGCAAGACATCCAGGCCGTGGTCAACGCGTTGTGGAGCGCCGGCGCGGAGGCGATCCAGATGCAAGACCAGCGCATCATCGCGACATCGGCACCTCGGTGCGTCGGTAACACGCTGCTGCTCAACGGCCGTACCTACAGCCCGCCCTACACGATCGCCGCGGTTGGCAACGCAGCGGCCATGCAAGCCGCATTGGCCGCCGCTCCCCTGGTAACCCTCTACAAGCAGTACGTGGTTCGGTTCGGCCTCGGGTACGACGAACAAGTCAAGCCTGATGTGCAGATCGTCGGATACACCGAACCGGTCCGTATGCACTTCGCCGAGCCGGCGGGCCCGGTGAACTACTGACCCGAAGCGTCCGAAACGGATCGGCCGATCAGACCAGCGGTAGCCTGGCACGATGCGGATCTTGGTCATCGATAACTACGACAGTTTCGTGTTCAACCTGGTGCAGTACCTTGGGCAGCTCGGGGTGCAGGCCCAGGTGCGGCGCAATGACGACGCCAGGTTGTCCGACGAGGCCGCTGTCGCCGTACAGTTCGACGGGGTGCTGCTCAGCCCGGGACCGGGCACCCCGGAACGTGCGGGCGCGTCGATCGGCCTGGTCCGCGCCTGTGCCGCGGCGCGTACCCCGCTGCTCGGGGTATGCCTGGGACACCAGGCTATCGGCGTCGCGTTCGGCGCCACCGTCGACCGTGCGCCCGAATTGCTGCACGGTAAGACCAGCAGCGTTTTCCACACGAATGTCGGTGTGCTGCAAGGGCTTCCGGATCCATTCACGGCGACGCGATACCACTCGCTGGCGATCCTGCCGGAAACCTTGCCAGCCGTGCTGGAGGTGACGGCCCGCACCCGCAGCGGTGTGATCATGGCCGTGCAGCACACCGAGCTGCCGATCCACGGTGTCCAGTTCCACCCAGAGTCCATCCTCACCGAGGGCGGGCATCGGATGTTGGCCAACTGGCTCGCCTACTGCGGGCAACCCGGAGACGACGCGTTGATACGCCGGTTGGAGAACGAGGTAATGGCCGCCGTTCGCCCGCACTTTCCGGGAGACGTGCCGACAGCAGCCGGACAAGCGTTGGTCGCTACTGACCGAACTTCAGCGTGATGTTGCCGTCCTTGTTGACGCCCTGACCCGGCGACGGGCTCTGGTAGACTACCCGGTTGTGCTTGTCGCCGCCGGCGTCGACGTCGGCGCCTTTGACCAGCACGCCGGTCCATCCCAGCGCGCGCAGCTGTGGTTCGGCGTCGGTCCAGAACAGCCCGGACAGATCGGGCATCACGAACTGGTTGCCCTTGGACACCTGCAACTCGATCACCGAATCCAGCGGGACGGTCGCGCCCGGGGGCGGATTGGTGCTGAGAACGTCACCCGCCGGGCGGGTGCTGTCCACCGAGGCTTGGCTGAACTTGGTGAAGCCATAAACGGTGAGGTTCTTCTGGGCGAGCTCGATCGTCTGCCCGACGACGTCGGGGATCTGCTTGGTCTCCGGGCCGGAGCCGACGATGATGGTGATCTCGTTGGTGATTGCCGACGTCTGGTTCGCCGGCGGGTTGGTCCCGATGACCCGGCCCTTCAGTTCCGGTGTTGACGGCGAGTCGACCTGCTTGAAACGGCCGAACCCGGCGGACTTCAGTATCTTCACCGCGTCGGCGTAGCTCAGTGAGGAGACGTCGGGCAGCTCGCGCTGCTCGGGTCCGGTGGAAACGTTGATGGTGATCTCGTCGCCCGCACCCACCGAGGCGGTGGCGGCGGGATCGGTACCGATGACGTGGTCGGGCGGCACGGTCGAATCAGGCTTCTGCTGGGTGCGGATCTTGAAGCCCCGGTTTTGCAGTGCGGCGATGGCGTCGGCCGATACTTGACCGCGCACATCGGGCACCTGAACGTTGCGGGTATTGCTGCCAAAGGTGTTGATGACGATGGTGACGATGACCGTCAGTACCGCCAGCACGGCGACCGCGACCAGCCAGCGGCCCACCGAACCGACGTTGCGGTCTCGGGCGAAGTCGCGCTGGCGAGGGAGTGGATCGGTGCGCGCCGCGGGATTCGAGCCATGGGTGGACGCCAGCAGCGAAGTCCGCTCGGCGTCAGTGAGCACCTTGGGCGCCTGCGGGGTCTCACCGTTGTGCACCCGGACCAGGTCGGCGCGCATCTCCGCCGCGGTCTGGTAGCGGTTCTCCGGGTTCTTGGCGAGCGCCTTGAGCACGACGGCGTCAAGGTCAGCGGAGATACCCTTATGCCGGTGCGACGGCGGTATCGGGTCTTCGCGCACATGCTGGTAGGCGACGGCGACGGGTGAGTCGCCGATGAAAGGTGGCTCGCCGGTGAGGATTTCGTAGAGAACGCAGCCCAGCGAGTAGACATCAGAGCGAGCGTCGACAGCATCGCCACGGGCCTGTTCAGGTGACAGGTATTGCGCGGTCCCAATCACCGCCGCGGTCTGGGTGACGCTGTTGCCGCTGTCGGCGATCGCCCGCGCGATGCCGAAGTCCATCACCTTGACCGCATTGGTCGTGCTGATCATGATGTTCGCCGGCTTGACGTCGCGGTGGATGATGCCGTTCTGGTGAGAAAAGTTCAGGGCCTGGCAGGCGTCGGCGATGACCTCGATGGCGCGCCGCGGCGGCATCGGACCCTCGGTGTGCACGATGTCGCGCAGGGTGACACCGTCGACATACTCCATGACGATGTAAGGCAGTGGCCCGGCGGCCGTCTCCGCTTCGCCGGTGTCGTAGACCGCGACGATCGCCGGATGATTCAGCGACGCGGCGTTTTGCGCCTCGCGCCGGAAGCGCAGGTAGAAGCTGGGGTCGCGGGCCAGATCGGCGCGCAACACCTTGACCGCCACGTCGCGGTGTAACCGGACGTCCCGGGCCAGGTGAACCTCGGACATGCCGCCGAAGCCGAGGATTTCACCCAGTTCGTAGCGGTCGGACAGGTGTTGGGGGGTGGTCATCGCGGTATCTCGTGTCGGGTTGGCGACGCGCGGCGCTGCTGCGTCAGCGGGACAACCCAGCTAGGTTCGATTGCCCGGCTCCTCCTCGGGCCGTTCCGGCCCGCATCGTCGACCGGGCTAGGTTCGGGCTGCTTGCTTTGCCGTCCAGGATTACCTGTCACCCCGCCATCCGTCCAATTGGACGGCTTGGCCGGGGCCGAGCCGCTGGGCGTCTTACTGGGCGGGGTGCCGGTATCGGTGACGGTCGGAGTGGAGGGTTGTTGCTGCTGGTTCTCGTTGTGGGAGTTGATGACGATGAGCACCGCGATGACGATCGCGAGCGCTCCTAGCACCCCGGCGGCCCACAGCAGTGCGCGCTGGCCGGATGAGAATGTGCGTCGCGGCGGCGGGCGGTGACCGCCCGTCGTGGGCCGGGATCGCCGCGCTACCGCGGTCCGGGCGGTGGGGTTGAGGGTGGCCCGCGCTTGAGGGCCCGACGGGATGGTGGCCGGGGCCGCCCGTCCGGCTGACATCTGGTTGGGTCTCGGGGGCCGGCGACCGGCGCGGACCGCTGCAACGGCGTCGGCGAACGGTCCCCCGCTGCGATAGCGCATCCCCGGGTTCTTGACCAGCGTAATCTCGATGAGCTCGCGCACATTGGCCGGCAGGTCGGCGGGCAGCGGCGGCGGGGGCTCCTTGATGTGCTTCATCGCCACCGTCAAAGCACCATCACCGGTGAACGGACGCTTACCCGAAACCGCCTCGTAGCCAACGACACCCAGCGAGTAGACATCACTGGCCGGGGTCGCGTCGTGACCCAGGGCCTGTTCCGGCGCGATGTATTGCGCGGTGCCCATCACCATGCCGGTCTGAGTCACCGGGGCCGCGTCGACAGCTTTGGCGATACCGAAGTCGGTGATCTTGACCTGGCCGGTGGGGGTGATCAAGATGTTGCCGGGTTTGACATCGCGGTGTACCAGGCCGGCAGCATGCGCGACTTGTAGCGCCCGACCGGTCTGCTCAAGCATGTCCAGCGCGTGCCGCAGCGAAAGCCGGCCGGTGCGCTTGAGCACCGAGTTGAGCGGCTCACCGTTGACCAACTCCATCACCAGGTAGGCGGTACGGCCCTCGCCGTCCATCTGGGTTTCGCCGTAGTCGTGGACGCTGGCGATCCCTGGATGGTTGAGCATCGCGGTGGTGCGCGCCTCGGCACGGAACCGCTCGATGAACTCGGGGTCCGAGGAGAACTCGCTCTTGAGCACTTTGACCGCGACACGCCGACCCAGGCGGCTGTCTACCGCCTCCCATACCTGGCCCATGCCGCCGGTGGCGATGAGGCGCTGCAGGCGATACCGCCCGGACAGCGTCACACCTACGCGCGGGCTCATGGTCCCCCCTGCAGCGCGGCCTCGATCACGGCGCGCCCAATCGGCGCGGCGAGCGCACCGCCAGTCGCAGACAACCGGTCGGCGCCGTCTTCTACCACGACCGCAACGGCCACCTTCGGAGTTTGGGCGGGCGCGAAGGCGATGTACCACGCGTGCGGTGGAGTGTTGCGCGGGTCGGTGCCGTGCTCTGCGGTACCGGTCTTGGATGCGATCTGCACGCCGGGGATCGCCCCTTTCTGCTGTGTGACTTGCTCGGCGCCGACCATCAACTCTGTTAGCTTAGCCGCGACCTGCGGCGACATCGCACGGCGCTGCTGACGGGGAGCGGTGGTGCTGATGTTAGCCAGGTCTGGGCCCTTGAGGCTGTCGACCAGATAGGGCTGCATGGTCACGCCGTCGTTTGCGATGGTCGCGGCCACTACGGCGTTCTCTAGCGGTGTCAGCGCGACATCCTTCTGCCCGATGCTCGACATCCCCAAGGCGGCGGCATCCCGGATGGGACCGACGGTGGACTCCGCGACCTGCAGCGGAATGGGGCCTGGAGGGCTGTCGAGTCCGAACGACTGCGCGGTGCCACGCAGGGCCTCGGCGCCGGTGAGGATGCCCAGCTGGACGAACGCGGTATTGCAGGACAAAGCGAACGCCTCACGCAGCGACACCGTCGGTTCACTGCCGCACGAGGCACCGCCGTAGTTTTCCACAGTTGCGGTGCTGTCCGGCAGCGGGATCTGCGGCGCCGCGGTGAGCTGCTTGTCCTCGGTGGCTCCGGCCCGCAGTGCCGCCGCAGTGGTCACGACTTTGAACGTCGAACCGGGCGGATAGGTCTCGGAGATGGCGCGGTTGGTCATCGGGGAGTCACGGTCGTCGCGCAGCCGCTGCCAGGCCTGCGCCTGCTCCTCGGGGTTGTGCGATGAGAGCAGGTTGGGGTCATAGGACGGCGACGACACCAGCGCCAGAATTTTGCCTGTGGAGGGCTCCAGCGCGACCACCGCTCCCTTGCACGGCCCACTGCAGCCTTGTTGCATCGCGTCCCAGCCGGCCTGCTGGACGCGCGGGCTGATCGTGGTATCGACGTTGCCGCCGCGCGGGTCGCGACCGGTGAAGAAGTCGGCCAGCCGGCGGCCGAACAGCCGCTGGTCGGACCCGTTCAACAGTGGGTCCTCGGCGCGTTCGAGGCCCGTGCTCGAATAGCGCAGCGAGTAGAACCCGGTAATCGGTGCGTAGACAGAAGGATTGGGATACACCCGCAGGAAACGGAAGCGACTATCGGTGGCCACCGAGTAGGCCAGCAGCTGCCCGCCGGCGGTTATCTGGCCCCGCTGACGCGAATACTCGTCGAGCAGCACCCGCTGATTGCGGGGATCGGCACGCAGCCCGTCAGCGGTGAACACCTGGGTCAGCGTGGCGTTGAGTAACAGCAGCACGATCAACGCCATCACGATCACCGAGATGCGGCGCAGGGAGGCGTTCATACGCGCTCGATCACCTCAGTGCTGGCGACCGCGATCGGGGACGTATTGCGTGGCCGGGTGCGGAACGGACGTCGCGCGCCGTGCGAGACGCGCACCAGGATGGCCAGCAGTATGTAGTTGGCCACCAGCGACGATCCGCCGTAGGACATCCACGGTGTGGTCAACCCGGTCAGCGGAATAAGGTTGGTCACGCCGCCGACGACGATGAAAAGCTGGATGGCCAAAGTGGATGCCAGACCTGCAGCTAGCAGCTTGCCGAAGCTGTCGCGTATCGCGATCGCGGTACGCAGGCCGCGCACGATGAGGATGGTGTAGAGCATCAGCAGGCTGGCCAACCCGACCAGCCCGAGTTCTTCGCCGAACGCGGCGCTGATGAAATCAGTCGATGCCGCGGGCACGGTGTCGGGTTGCCCGTTACCAAGCCCGGTGCCGAAGATGCCACCGGTGGCAAAGCTGAACAGCGACTGCACGATCTGGTAGCCACTGCCTTCCGGATCGGCGAATGGGTCCAGCCAGGTCTGCACGCGGATCCGCACGTAGTCGAAAATGTAATATGCCGCAACACTTCCCGCGGCGAACAAGGTCAGCCCGATGGCCATCCAACTGAATCGCTGGGTGGCGAGGTAAACCACCACCAGAAACGATGCATACAGCAGCAGCGAAGTGCCGAGGTCTTTCTCGAAGATCATCACACCCACTGAGATCACCCAGGCCGCCAGCAGCGGCGCGAGGTCTCGTGGACGCGGCAGGGTCATGCCCATCACGTGCTTGCCGGCGCTGGTGAACAGGCCGCGTTTGGCCACCAGCACCGCCGAGAAGAAGATGAGCAGTAGAATCTTCGAGAACTCCGCGGGCTGAATTGAAAAACCCGGCAACCGAATCCAGATTTTGGCGCCGTTCTGCTCGGAGAACGCCGGCGGCAGCAAAGCCGGAATTGCGAGCATCACCAGACCGGTCAGTCCGCATATATAGCCGTAGCGCGCGAGCTGTCGATGGTCCTTCAAGAGGCTCACGATCAGCGCGAACGCGGACACGCCGACCAGGGTCCACAGCATCTGCTGGTTTGCGCTGGGATGTTCGGTGCCACCGATCGCGTTGTCGCCGAGGTCGAGCCGATGAATCATGACCAGGCCCAACCCGTTAAGCAGCGCCACCACTGGCAGCAGCAGCGGGTCCGCATACGGGGCAAACCGCCTGATGGCCAGGTGCGCGCAAGCGAATAGTGTTGTGAAGGTCAGGCCGTAGCTGCTCAGGTCCCAGCGCAAGCCCCGCTCCTGGTTGGCCTCCACGATGAGCAAGGCCACGACGGTGATCACGGCGGCGAAGCACAGCAGCAGCAGTTCGGCGTTGCGCCGGGTCGGCAGCGGAGGAGTCACCGCCACCGGCGGCTGCGGCTGTGTCGTCATGTCGCCGCTCGGCAGTCGATGCCCTGCTGGAATTGTGGTGGCGGAAGTGTGGGCGCAATGGGCGTCGGTCGCGAGGCGCCCCCGAGTTCGTCGGTGGGCGGTGGGCTCGGCGGGGGTGTGGCGCGGGGCGGCGGGCAAAGCGGCAGCAGGGAGCTCGTTGACAATTCACGTAGCTGCGCGATGGCCTCATCAAGGGTGCCGGCCGGAAGTCCGGCCGTCACTTGGGCGCGGGCAGAAGGCCGCAGGTCTGCGAGCTTCATCAAATGGCAGCCAAGGTTATTTTCCGATTGGCCGTAGCTGATCTGCGACAGTTCATTGCGGCTGTTGAGACATCCCTGCAGATACGGTTGCTGCAGCGGGACGCCCAGTATCGACCCCTGGATTCCCCGCATGATAGACACCGTGCCGTTGTATTCGGCGACGTAGTAGTAGCTGCGGATGATCGTCCAGCCGATAACCGGGGCGGCGAGCACCAGCAGCACCATCAGCGCGATCCCGATAGCAATCCGCCGTCGCGACCGCCGCGGCCGGACAGACGTATCGGCTTGCGGTAAAACGCGTTTGGCGACGTCTTGGCGGGGGTTGATGGCTGAGGCCCGGCCGGCGGCAGTGTTGGGGAGGGTCACTTGGTCGTCGTCGCCGGCCACCGCCCCCGCCAGAATCGGCTGGGTTTGGCCGTAGTCGTAATCGACGACGTCGGCGACTACGACGGTCACATTGTCGGGACCCCCGCCGCGCAGCGCCAACTCGATGAGGCGGTCCGCGCTCTCGGCGACGTCGGGGATCTGCAGCGCCTCGAGGATGGTGTCGTCGCTGACCGGGTCGGACAGCCCGTCCGAACACAGCAAATAGCGGTCCCCGGCGCGTGCTTCCCGCATCGTCAGCGTGGGCTCGACCTCGTGACCGGTCAGAGCCCGCATGATCAACGAGCGCTGCGGGTGGCTGTGCGCCTCTTCGGGGGTGATCCGGCCTTCGTCGACCAAGGTTTGGACGAAGGTGTCGTCCTTGGTGATCTGCGTCAGCTCGCCGTCGCGCAACAGGTAGGCGCGCGAGTCACCGATGTGCACTAGCCCAAGGTGGTTGCCCTCAAACAGGATCGCGGTGAGCGTGGTGCCCATGCCTTCGAGAGCGGGCTCCATCTCGACCTGCGCGGCGATCGCCGAGTTGCCGGCCCGGGTCGCGGCGTCGAGCTTGCCGAGCAGATCACCGCCGGGCTCGTCGTCGTCGAGGTGGGCCAACGCGGCGATCACCAACTGGGACGCCACCTCGCCGGCGGCGTGGCCACCCATACCGTCGGCCAGGGCCAGTAACCGCGCGCCGGCATACACCGAATCCTCGTTGTTGGCGCGTACGAGGCCGCGATCGCTGCGAGCCGCATAACGCAGGACCAGTGTCACGGGCGCAACTCGATTACGGTTTTGCCGATCCGAACCGGCGTCCCAATCGGAACTCGTACCGCCGTCGTCACCTTCGCCCTGTCAAGGTACGTCCCGTTGGTCGATCCTAAATCCTCGACATACCATTCCGAGCCGCGCTGGGAAAGTCGGGCGTGGCGCGTAGAGGCGTAGTCGTCGGTCAGCACCAAGGTGGAGTCGTCGGCGCGTCCGATCAGTACGGATTGACCGGTAAGAGTGATACGCGCACCCGCCAGCGACCCTTCGGTCACCACCAGGTAGCGCGCGGCATGCCGGCGCGACGGCAGCAGCGTGCCCCGCAACGCCAAGCCGCGCCGCACCATGACAGCGCCGGTGGGCGCGTAAATGTCGGTCCGCAGGATCCGCAGCACGGACCAAATGAATAGCCAGAGCAGCATCAAGAATCCGGCACGCGTCAGCTGCAGCACTATTCCCTGCATCTGGCGTCCTCTCCGTCCTGGCACCGTGCCGCGATTCCGAGCACATCAGCAACGTCACGATACTTGGACGGTGGTCGCCCCGGTGTGAAGCTAGGTAGCTTCGCCGCCCGGTGAGCTCACTGGATGTGGACGATGATCTCGGAGTGCCCCAGACGGATCACGTCGCCGTCGGCCAACTGCCACTCCTGCACCGGCGCGTTGTTAACGGTGGTGCCGTTGGTGGAGTTGAGGTCCGAGAGTAGTGCGACCTCTCCGTCCCAGCGGACCTCCAGGTGGCGTCGCGACACGCCGGTGTCGGGCAACCGGAACTGGGCATCCTGTCCGCGGCCGATGATGTTGGAGCCCTCGCGCAGTTGATACGTCCGGCCGCTGCCGTCGTCGAGCTGGAGAGTGACCGCATGCCCGGCGAGCGGATAGCCGCTCGGCCCGTAACCGCCGTAGCCGCCGGCAGCGGGCTGGCCATACTCGCCAGGGGCGACCGTCTGGCCATAGTCGTAGTCGCGGCCAGCGGGTTCGGCGTACCCACCGGGAGGTGCGTACACCCCACCCGCGCCGGCATCGGCGTAGTGGGTGTAGTCGGATTGACCGTGGTCCTGCCGACCGTATCCCGGGCCGCCCTGGTAACCCTGCTCGTAACCGGCTCCCTGGTCGGGGTAGGGCGGCCGCTGTTCGGGGGGCCCGTAGTGCCCGCGGCCATAGTCACCGTAGCCACCGTAGCCCGGCTGACCACCGCCGGGCGGGCCGTAGCCGCCGGGGCCTTGGCGATACCCGGGGTCGTAGCCTTGGCCAGGGCCGTAACCGGCGGGCGGACGTTGTTCATATGGCGACGGATAGCCGCCCGGCCCCTGTTGGGGATAGCCGCCCTGGTCCGGGTACCCACGCTGGTCCTGGTATCGACGTTGGTCCTGGTATCCGCGCTGGTCTTGGTAGCCGCCCTGGTCCTGGTATCCCGGCTGGTCCGGGTAGCCGGCCTGGTCGGGGTGGCGGGGTGGAGGATATCCGGGCTGCGATGGGTAGCCGCCCGATTCCGGCGGATACCCACCTCGGGCGTCTTGGCCGCCGCGGGCATCTTCGCCACTGCGGGGATCGTCTTGCTGACGCGCGTAGTGGTCCTCGTAATACTCATCGCTGGGCCGCCCCTGCCCCTCACCGCCGCGATAGCTGGAATTCTCAGTCATTGGTGGTACTCCTGGTTCTGCGCTAAACGCATGATCTGATTGTGGAGGGGCGGAATCGCTGACTGTCGGGCGGGGGTCGACGTCGGGGTTGACAGCACCACGGGCGCGGAACTGGCCGGTATGTAGGTTCGGCGATCGCTCGAACCGGACGACCACATCACCATACGTTTGCCACCCCTGTTCGCTGATATATCCCGCCAAGTGTTTAGCGAAAGCGTCCGACGTGAGATCCGGATCGGCGCCCAGCTTCTCGTAGTCGTGCACACCGAGAGTAATGATGTATTCGTTGGGCGCCAAAAGGAGATTTCCTTGAAGCGACCGGACGGCGTCGGCCGCTTCCCGGCGCAACATGGCTTCTACCTCTTGTGGGACGATCGATCCGCCGAACACCCGGGCAAACGCATCGCCCACGGTGGCCTCGAGTTTGCGCTCGATGCGCTGAACTAGCCCCTTGTGGCTGTTCATCTCCAGCGCTCGCCTCACTTGTCCTCATATATCGCTGCTGTAGGGGCCGACGACCCTCCCGTGTGTCGTATCACCCATATCCTTCTAAGCATGGTATCGGGACATCGTGATGCTGGGGCACCTCTATATCTCTGAGAATCGCATCAGAGCAGTTCAGCGGCTATTTTGCGAGCAGCGTAGCCGATGCTGGACAGCGTCTGGCACCCTCGAAGGCGTTGGGGAACGTGGCTATTACAGTGGTAGGCTCGACCGGTTGTTTGGGGCGAGTGGCGGAATGGCAGACGCGCTGGCTTCAGGTGCCAGTGTCCTTCGGGACGTGGGGGTTCAAGTCCCCCTTCGCCCACCAGGAGCAGTTCTACGAACTGCAGGCGCTTAGGTCACGAACTCGAAGAGGTCGTGACCTGTGTGTTTGGTGGGCTGTCGTTGCCGACGCTGCCCAAGAAGCGGTGTGCGGGACTTCGTCGCGCAAATCCCGAATCGGGCGGTGAAGCCTAGAATTCCGTGGAGCAGTGATTCGATTCGCCTCGGCAACTATGACTGGAAAAGGTCCGACCTGACGCGGGGCTGATGACCATCGCGCTGCGACACGGCGTCGCAGTTCCCGATGGGCTCATCGTCGCGGCGGCTAACGTTTCTTCACTGAACTACTACCGCCGGATGGTAGCCAGACTTCGCGATTCGACCAGCGTTCCACGCGCAGATCTCTTCGAGTCACTGATCGAAGGATGGGCCGATCTCGCGCGTGAGCTGGATGCCCAGTTGGGGCCGACTCGAGCGGAGGCGGCAGAGGGTGCAAAGGAAGAGCTCATCGAACTGTTGAATGCTCCGCTGTCGGACGCCCTCGCAGAGCATTGGCAGGATCTCGGCGGTGCGCTCCCGCCCCCGGTTGGGCCGCCACCACCTCTCAATTCCGCAGAGTATGGGCGCAAGGCTCATCGTCTGCTCCTGACCAGGCGCGCTACTGGCGAGACCGATCGTTGGCGGTTGAGGCGCGGGGCAACTGGTTCGGCTGTGGGTGTAGTGGCGGGCGATGCGGGCGGTTCCCTAAACAGCGGTGGAATCGGACACGAATGGGATACCGCGGATTGAGGACGAAGACTATGTACCCACCGGCGCTGGTCTGCTGATTCGCTGGTCAGAAGTTACGTACGCTGATTTCACACCGTGGACGGGACCTCCACCGCGCGATGCGAAAACCCCCAAGAGGACAGTGAGATGTGTCGTTCGCCAGGTAAAAGTGGTAAAAGGGACCAGCTTGTTGCCAGTCGGTGGACCACCCCAACGCGGGCTGAACTAGAACATGTTTCATCAGCTCGGGCGGAGCCGGCCTGCGGTTGAGCACCGCTTCGGCAACAGCGACCAGGCTGCCGATCGACGGATGATCTTCGTTACCGGCGAGTCGAACGAGAGCCCCCACAGCGATCGCTGAGACTCGCCTGACTTCCGCGGCTTGCGGAGGCGGTGCCAGGTGGTAACCGCGTGTCCGTTTGGGGATGGCGGATTCTGGCAGTCGTCGCAACACGTCCCGTCGCGAGCGGAATCGCTCGTCCGTGTTGAGCGTAGCGGGGTCGGGTCGGTGGCGGGCGCTGGTACAGGCCGGCATGCCCACGCGTCAAGGGCGCTGCGCGTCCCTGCG
>DASPOT010000392.1:0-6385 GCA_035625875.1 Mycobacterium sp.
CGGGCACTGGAGTTGATGCTCGACGGGCGTCCGGTGTATCCCGCCGAGGCGAAGGCAATCGGCTACGTGCACCACGTCGTCGCCCCCGACGACTTCACCTCGTTTGTCAGCGAAACCGCCCACCGGCTCGCCCGCCGCCCGGCCGCCGCGGTGGCCGCGATCAAGCGGACTGTCAACGGCGACGCCGCGCTGGCACGCGGGCTGGCCAACGAGCGGGCGGCGTTCATCGCGTCGGTCTCGACAAAGCAGGCACGAGCAGCGATGCGGGCATACCTGGATCGCCTCGACGAATTGGACGCGCGCGGCGAGGCATTAGACGCCGACGCGTTGCAGCCATGGCTGCAGGGAACCGCATACCAATTCCACCCCTAGACCGGGGCTAATCCGCAGTTCCAACCGGCCCGTCATCACTGCGACCACGCTGTCATCATGCCGACGAACCACGTCGCTGCGCATGTGCATCGAAAGCGACGGCGTCGTCGCCAATTTCAGTGCGCGGCAACACCACGTGCCGGTGGGCCACCGCGCGGATGTGTCTGTCACGCAGCCCGTAGTAGACGAGGGTGAGCAGCTTGCGGGCCGCGGCGATCTTGGCGATATTGCGGCGCGATCATTTTGGCGGTGGTGGTTGGATTGGTGGTCGGCTACCGTCGCGGACAATCTCATCAAGTAAACGACCGCCCACAGTTAGCGGTGTCGTCATTAGCCGACTCCCCATCGTGAACTACCGTGAGCATGGGCGTACCTTCCCGAACCAGCGCGCCAACGCCGGTCCTAGATCGAAACCACGTGAACTTTCAGATCATCCTCGGGAAGGTGCGCCCGCCTGCGCCGCCTCGCCGAGGCTCATCCACAAGTTCTGATCATTGCTCAGCAGAACGTCCACACGACCTCAAGTTGACAGTGCCCGACACACTGCGTGACGCACTCTCTGCGCTGATTCCTGGGTAATGCCGTACTACCTGCCTGGTCCTGGCCCAGAGCCTCAGGATCGAGAAGCCTTGCTGGACAAGGCCTTCATGTCTATGTCGAACGGACGGGAACGTACTACGAACAACAGTTCGGGCCCGTGGATGACGCGAGACGCATGAGGCACTAGCCTAGCGCGGCGAGTGTTACCAGCTACATCCACCCTTTGGTGAAACGGCAGTAGTTGTACTCGTCTAATGCCTTTAAGACGTTGGTGCCCGAGGGAAGCGGACCGACTCGGGCAGTCTGGTCCTTGGCGTTCTTCGCAAAGCGCACATACCGTCCGCCGTTGGTGCCGGCGTTGCCGAGTTGGCACCCGTAGGCGACGGCGATAGCGCGATCCCACAGAGGTAGAAGGCGTGGGGCCAGGAGGTGGAGCGCCTTGGCTGCGCCCACCGGTACGAGCACGCCTTCGAAACTCGTGAAGATCCGGTTGATCTCCGCCTCGTCAGAGGACGACAAGGTCTCGATTCTCCGTCCCCGGACGGAGGCAAGCCAGTGCTCGTGCGCTATCAGGAGAGCCTCGATTTCCTCGTAGTGGTTGGACGGGAGGCCGTGGTACTGGTAGTAGGCGCGGTTCCAAGTCTGCAGGAGCACGACGAGTGCCTCGGCGACCGTGAGCGGGGCCTGTCCCTGGAGCGCCTGGTCGACCAGATATGTAGCTGCCCGGTAGAAGACGTCCCGAGGCTCATGAGTCCCGAAAGCTGACGGGCCGTGGCGAGGTCATCTACCGTCGGCCAGATCCCGTTGGCCTGGTACGCGGTCACAATGGGGACGACCACGGGAGCTTCAGGGCTCTCGGGCCGCACCCCTGCAGTCGAGACCTGGGAGGCAGGCTGGGCCGACGAGACTCCACCTTGCCGAAAGGTACTGCTGCGAAAAGGGATTCACCTTACACGCAATCCACCAAACTCATTGGTGCAACGCATGATTTAAAGATAGTGCAGCACAACATAATCCAGAGTTTGCTAGCAACCGCCGAAGTTCTGGATGAAGACGTACCCGTCGTGGTCGGCCGGCGCACCGCTAACGGGTACGCCTTGAAGCACCGCGATCCCGGACTCGCGGTAAGCGGGGTTCAAGATGTTGGCTCGGTGCCCCGGGCTGTTCATCCACCCGTTCACCGCCGCCTCTGGAGACGTCGTCTTGGCCATTACGTCGGAAGTCGGGCTGCCCCAGTATTGCCCCACGTATGCGTTCTCGCCGCGCGGAACGTTGTCGCGATTCACCGGGCAGTACCCCGCCTCGCGGATCCTCGCTGCTGCGTCCATCCCGGTCTGCGGGTTGACGTGAACGGAGGGGCCTCCGCCGGCCGGCCACCACTTCAGCGTCACCGACGCGGTTGCATGGGCAGCCGCGACTTGGCCCAATATTGGGTTAGCGGTGAGCGCATTCAGACCGTGGTTCGCACGTTGTTGGTTGATCAGACAGAGCACCGCATCTTCGGCGTCGGCCGAGGAAAGAGTTGCTGCTGCGCGGTCCGCATTTATGCAGATCGTCGGTTGCAATGTGGACGTCACCGTGGCCACTGTCTGGCTTGGCCCCCCGCAACCCGCGACAACGATCACTGTGGCGGCGACAACAGCGATTTTCCTCGCCTGCATAGGAAGGCAGCGTACCCACAGGGCTGTCGGCATCGAACCGTTTTCCGTATCGGCGGAACGAACGGCGTCGGCAACGACTCGATTCGTACTTCGGGTTGTGCGAGTTGGATAAGGGTGTAGCTATCAGGCAATTCTTCGGAGGCCCAACAACAAACCCGTTCAACGTGCAAACACCTGCGTGACCTGCAAGGATGGGGGGTAGGAGAATCGTTAACAAACTGGCCTCGGACCAGCCTTCGGCCTTGGCGACTCTTCGCGCATGCATGCACGCACCGTTTTTTATTGCGGCGCAATAGGATTCGCGCGCGTTGCGCACATCGTAATGCGTTGCGGCGCACTGGAATCAGAAGGGTTGACGGATGACAGCAAGGCCGCGCATAACAGCGCCGAGTGACCTCAAGGCGCGTGCTCGGGGGTCAGCACGTCCTCCTCAACGGCGGCTTCGACCCAGAAGAAGGAATCGTCGTCGGGGGGAAGGCGCTGTGGCGCAACGTCACGGGCACGTATGTGCTGGACCCGGCCGAGACGGCGCTGCTCCATGAGCTGTGGCGAACCGCTGACGAGCTGGATGCGCTGACCACGGCGATGGCCGGCAAGTCGCCGCTGGTGGAGGGCTCGCAGGGTCAGCCGCGGGCCAACCCCTTGTTGGCGGAGATTCGCCAGCACCGCAAGCTCGCGGAGACGTTGGCGGTGTCGTTGGCGTTGCCGGTCGACGGTGAGACCATCGGCACCCGGCGCAGCTCGAACGCTAGGAAGGCCGCGCACGCGCGGTGGCGTCACGGGAAGGGTGCCTGATGGCGCAGTTACGTGATCAGCGGGACGAACCGCAGTGGCCAGGCCGACCTGGCGACGTTCACCCCCGAACGGCACGGTTCGCGATCGTCGTGGCATCTGGAGCGGGCACGCGCGGCACGGTTTTACTTCTCACCGCACCAGGCGATCGCCTTGGACGAGATCCGGGCGAGTTTGGGTCGTCCCAGCGGCGGCGGTGGTGTCGTGTTCGTCGAGGCGCCGAAAAAGCAGGGCTGAGCGGCCCGTACAGACACGATCACCGGGGTGGTGTGATTACCTAGGGTTCCAAATGAGGGTGCTCCCCGTCGCCGGTTTGCTCGGCCGTTATCGCACTGCGCGGTGCAGGGTGAAGCAATCCGGCCTCCTCGGCCGCGAGCGCGGTCCGGACCGCGGCTTCGTTGAGCCGTATCTCAATATTTTCTAGACGGTGTCGAGGTGCCGTGGAGCCCGCGCCCGACGGACGCGGCACCCGCGGGTCAGGCTATGGGTTCCGAGCCGACAAGATTCGACGTCATCTGTGCCAAGGACTGGCAAAAGGGTACGCACAGTGCTTGCACACATTGGCGTCAGCGAGGACGGTTTCCTCACAGTAGGGGCACTTCTTCGTTTTCGCCTGCCTACTTCGAAGCAGCATCACCGAGCCAATGAAAGCTGCGGCGACGCCCGCCCCCAAAACGTAGAGGGCGATGCCAGGGCTCGCAACAATCCCTGGCTGGGTGGTGATGGGATTCCCGTCGGAGCTGACTGGGTAAAGAGTGCGCAAGAGCTTGGCATTGAGGACGATTAATCCTGCTGCGCTGACGCACAGGACGATGGGTACCCACCGGGCCCTCCACCTGCCCTGACTAACCCGATAGCCGCTGGCGGCTATCCCTAAGGCAAGCGCGATGAGCATCCAGCCGCCGCGCTGGATAAGGGTGTTGTGTTGGATTATGCGGAATGTGCCCGTAGGTTCGACAAGCGGCAAGAACGCCGAGATAGCCATAGCGACGGCGCCCACGAGGACTAGTCCCAGCGCGAGAGGATTGTCAGACGACGCTGCTCTGCTCACCGCACCTACGCTATTCCGGGACTGCGGAGTAACGCGGCCTTCTTGACGGAAATGGTGAGTCCTGGCAGAAAGACCGTCAGCTCCGGTAGCTTCCTGCCAAGCTCGCGGCGTTCGTCCAGCAGTTCGTCTACCGGTGCAGAGCAAGATCTGCTTCCGGTTAGCTTGCCGCGTTCGTCGAGCAGTTCGTCGACCTGGCGACTCGACGGCTCGCCGCCGTGCTCGCGGATCGAACGGCGAACGGCGGCCAGTAGCCGGAGTTCGGAGTCGATAGTCTCCCGGTCGCGCACGCTAGCAACCCCTGGGGATCGCGCTGCGATACGTCATGGCCGTTCGACCATTGAATCGCTAACTCTGGCGGGTGCCCTTATATCCGTTGGAGCGAGACCTATGCTCAGCGAGCTGCAACCGGGGCCCCCAATTTGTTCGTCACAACACCCACACGTCGAGCATTCAACACCCCTGAAAACCAAGTGCTGGCCTTCGCGTTATTCTCCATCGCTGAGTTTGGCAAGCCCACAGGCTGGCATCAGGTAGCGACGGCTGGGCAAGCGAGGGATATACACGATCGCGTCGCCGAATCTACGCGATGGCTACAAGCGCGCCAGTTCGTGACGTGCCGCAAGTCCCACCGGCCCCTACGACACAGACCCCAAGACGAAGCGATCGGCGCGCACACTGCCGTTGACGCCGGCGCTGGCGAAGGCGCTCAAGCGCGCGAAGGCGACCCAGGCCCGTGAGCGGCTGCGGCTCGGCCCTCACTACGTCGGCCGGGGAGAGCACGTCGTTGTCGACGACGCCGGGCGCCCGTATCACCCCCACACGCTCAGCAGGTTCTGGCGGGAACTGTGCAGCGCGGCCAAGGTGCGCCAGATCCGGCTGCACGACGCACGGCACTCCTGCGCCAGCATCATGCACGCGCAGGCCGTGCCGATCGCGGTCATCTCCGCCTGGCTCGGGCACGCCGATCCGGCGTTCACCATGCGGACCTACGTGCACGCGCAGAACGACGCCTTGAAAACGGCCGCGGCCAGTTTGGAGGAAGTTGTGACACGCTCGTGACACCGCCCCACCCGTCGAACACCCTGGCGACGTGTAGTCAGAGCGCGCAGGTAGGGACGGGCGCGGTGTCGAGCCTCCTGTCCGAATCCACCACGTCCGCGACTCATTTCCGAAGTGGCTCAGCATATATTCACGGGTATTCGCAGGTATTCGCCGCCGCGGCGAAAAGGCGGCCTGGCCAGGGAAAATACATTCGTGTGCGTTCGCGGGTATCCGCCGGTGTTGTCGCAGTGTTTACCGCGACTTGTGACAACGTCGTGACACCGAGCCAGCCTCAGGTCGCTGCAGGGCTGCGCACGGCGCACACCGAGCAGCTGGCCCAGGTTCAGCGCAACGCCGACGACCGCGTGACGGCGTTTAGCGAGGCACTCTCGTTGGCGCGTGAAACCGCCGAGGCGTGCCGCACACAACTGGCCGAAGTTCGCCCGCCGTAGTGCCGGGATAGCACCAGCCGATGTCTTTCCCGACGCCTGATGAGCCGAAAGTGCCGTAGAAACCGGCGCTGAGGCGGCCCGCTCCGCTGATACCGTGCCGAGGTCCCGTTCATCCACCGCTAAGGAAAGGTTCGACATAGACGCCGACAAGACGCAACTCACCCAGGCCGCCACCGACTATGTGCGTCTCGCCACCGCGCTTAAAGCCCGTCTCGTCGCGCTCCTTATCTGTAACGGTTTCTGGTCTGTGTAGGACTGTTACCTACGTGTCTATGTGGGTGGGGTTTTCTCATAGGGGACAGTGGTATCTGTAACGGTGTCACTGACGTTGGCGGATCGCAGTCACGAGTTATGCGCTTGGGCGCCCACCACTTGGGTGGGATTAGTGCGCCCGGCGGGCGTGTCCCATCAGACCGGCGGGGCGGCGTTTGCCATGCCTGGGTAATCGTCGTGTGCTACGACTTGGAGCTCCACAG
>DASPOT010000393.1:0-5755 GCA_035625875.1 Mycobacterium sp.
GCGTGCTGTACGAGGGTGTGCCCACCTACCCGGATGCCGGCCGGCTGTGGCGGATCGCCGAACGGCTCGGCGTGACGATCTTCCACACCGCGCCGACCACGATCCGGATGCTGCGCAGGCTCGGCCCGGACGAGCCGGCGAAGTACAACTACCACTTCAAGCACATGACCACGGTCGGCGAGCCGATCGAGCCCGAGGTTTGGCGCTGGTACTACCAGGCCGTCGGCAAGGGTGAGGCCGTGATCGTGGACACCTGGTGGCAGACGGAGAATGGCGGGTTCCTCGGCGCCACGCTTCCTGGCCTGCAGCAAATGAAGCCCGGCAGCTGCGGTCCCGGCGTGCTGGGCATTTACCCGGTGATCTACGACGAGGACGGCGAGGTGGTCGAGGCCGGCTGGGGAAGGGCGGGCAACATCTGCATCCGCAACCCGTGGCCCGGCGCGTTCCAGGACATCTGGGGCCAGCCCGAACGGCTCGTGGACACGTACTACCGCAAATACTGCCGTGATCCGCAGAGCAAGGACTGGCACGACTGGCCGTACTTCGCCGCCGACGCCGCGCTGCAGGCCGCCGACGGCTACTTCCGCATCCTGGGCCGGGTGGACGACGTGATCAACGTGGCCGGCCACCGGCTGGGCACCAAGGAACTGGAGTCGGCCAGCCTGACCGTGGAGCTGATCAGCGAGGCCGCCGCGGTCCCGGTGATCGACGAGACCCGCGGCTGGGCCGTGGAGATGTACGTGTGTCTGAAGACGGGCCTGCAGCCGAGCGGTGCGGTGGTGGACAAGGTCACGGCGACGATCGAGCGCAAGATCGGGGAGATCGCCCGACCCAAGCACGTGTGGGTCGTGCCGGACATGCCCAAGACGCGGTCCGGCAAGATCATGCACCGCGTGCTCGCCGGGATCTCGAACTTCGCCGATGTGGGTGATGTGTCCACGCTGGCCAACCCGGAGATCGTGGACGGCATCAAGCAGCGCATCCAGCGCGAGAAACTTAGGCACGGTGCGGTCCCGCGCCAGCTGACGCTAGCGGAGACCGCCGAAATCCTCGCGTTCGGCCACCAGGAATAGCGCCAGCGACCCGGCGCCCGCGAAGGGTGTCAGAGCGAGATGTTGGCGTGGGCGCCGCGTCCGGCGGGGGCGGCGGCCAGTGCTTCGGGCAGGCGGCGGCAGGGTCGATGATTTCGTCTACCACGCCGATGGCCATGGCGCGGTCCACGCCGCCGGCGGTGCGTTCGTGCTTCGCGAACCAGGCGGGCGTGCAGGGCCTCGCGCTCGCCGTAGGGGCGGAGGCGAGTTCGTTGCGGTGCAGCATGCCGACCGCGGCTTGGGCGCTGCCGATGCCGCGCGCCCGGGTGCAACCCAATGATTCACGTGATGGCTCTCGAGCGGTAGGGTGTCGAGCCGCTGTCCCTCGATGACATCCTCGGCCTCATGCCGGGCCAACCAGCTGTGAAGCGTCTGCCGCGACACCCCGACCTTCGAGGCCACCGGCGACACCCGTAAAGCATCGGCAATCACCGCCAACACGGCCTGATAGTGTTCAACCACGCTCAACTCCTTCATGGAGCGAGCGTCAAGGATCAGCCGAAACCGCTGTCAAGAATCAGCCGAAACGGTGTCAACCATCAGCCGGAGCCGAAAAGTCAACTATCAGCCGAGGTCATACACGTGGGGCCGTGGCGTGGGCAGGCTCGAACCCGCGACCAACGGATAACGCCCCGCCGTTCGCGATGGTTGCAAATAAATCCTGTAACTGTTTGTGCATCAAGCGATTACGTTGCTCATCAGCCATTCATGGTTGCTGTTGATTCTCGTTGCCTCTCGACCATAAACGACGAATCAAGACGAGCTGGGTCGCGCCGGGCTATCTTTAGCGGCCGCTCTGGCCATTTACCGCCGATTCCAGGTCTGAGCCAGCGTATCGGCCGCGCGCGCCGCTGGCCCGCCCCGGATCGCACCTGCCCACGCTGCGAACGTCGGGTGCCTGCCTGATTACCCCGGCGGGGGATTCTCCGGTAGGCCGCTCGGAGCTACCCTGAGAGTGCCTGTGCGTCGCCGGTCTGTCCGGCTGTGGTGGAGAGGAGCAGGTGATAGTACACGTCGGATCCGAAACGGAGACATCGGCCGCTGCGGTCGGCACCCGGCCACCGGTTGTCGATCCCACCGCGTACATCGCTGATCCGGGCCCGCTCGGTCTCGCCGGTTTCGCCATGACGGCCGTCGTGCTCTCGCAACAGGCGTGGCCGGTGGCGTCGTGTTCTCGCTATCCCGCTGGAGGTTGACCCATGACGACCGAATCCGGCATACCGGACGTGTCCAAAGTCCGAATCGAGGTGCATTGGCGTGAGGAGGACTACATCGCTCCCCTCTGATATGCGGGTGTCGTTTGTCAAGCCGTGGGTCGGCTGCAGCCTCCCTCATGAGGCGTTCTCGTCGAGTCGGGCCAGCAGGCCGTCGAAGACCTTCGTCCGTCCTACTTGACCTTTGGCGGCCGCGTCGTCGCGTTGCTTCTGCAAGGTGGGGCGAAACTCGATGGTGGTCTGAAAAAACGTGCACGATTCGCAGATCGACTCGAAGTGGCAGTCCATCCCAACCGGTCGTGCGCAGTAGCCGTTACCGAGCATCCGGCGATGCATCTCCGCGCGCAGCTTGCGCATCTCGGAGCCCTCGGCGTCGGCCGGTAGCTGCTTGGGCGCCTGGTAGAGCGCCTCGACCTTCTCTGAGACGGCGAAGTACTCGTCGGCGACGGTACGGTCGGCGATCTTGGCGTAAACGAGTGTCATGTGGAATGAGCGATGGCCCAGTAGGGCGGCGATCGCTTCCAGCGACATGCCGCGGTTAATCGCCTGGGTCGCCAGGGTATGCCTGAGGCGATGCGGCGAAACACGGCCTATCCCAGCGACTTTCGCAGCCTTAGCAACTGCAGCGTCGACCCGCGAGACCGGGATTGGGCGGCCTTGCTCGACGAAAACCAGGTTGCTGCGCAGCCCTTCTGGTCGTTGCGTCAGCCACTGGTCGAGCAGCTCCTTTAACTGCGGGTGCAGCGGGATGTAGCGGTCAGTGTGCAGCTTGCCCAGCGGCACGTGCAGCCAGTAGGCCGAACCGATCTGCACGACGGCATCGGTGGTCAGTGCCAAATACTCGCCTTTGCGCATCCCGGTCCGGGCCAGGAACTCGACCGTGAGCCGCACGAACGGGTCGTCGTCGGCGCGGGCGGCCCGCAGCAGCTTGGCCGCCGCCGCGTCATCGAGGAACCGGGGCATGGTCTCGTCTGGGATCGGCATGTCCGATGCCAGCACCGGGACCCTGGTCGGCGCGTCGGAGATCTCCCATTCGAGTAATCGGGCGAAGAACCCGCGCAACGCGCAGAGCCGGTCCTTGATCGTGTGCCGATGCAGCGGCGCACCGCGCTTGCCCGGTCGCCCGGCCAGCCAGCACTTGTAGGCCTCCACGTGCGTTCGGCCCAAGTCGGCGACGCATCGCGCGGACGGATCACGCTCGGCGACGAATCCGGCGAACTCGCGCAAAGTCGCTTCGATGTTTTTCACTCGTCCGGGCCGCAGCGTGGTGGCCACCTGCTCGAGGTAAGTGCGCATTGTGGCGCGCATCCGCTCGGGCACCTTGGCCCACTGTGCGGCGCGGATGTCTGCTTTGGTGCCGACTCGTTTACGGGGCAGTTCGTCGATCACCCCCGCGTGGAACAGGGTTGCTTCCAGACCGAAGATCGCGGTGGACAGTGCGCGGTGCGACTCGTGTCCGTAACGGTCTGCGGCGGCGAGTAATTGGCCGCGTGCTGCGTCGATGTTGGCGTGCGTCAGCCGTTCCGGTGCCAGTCCGGTCAAGGCGCAGATCTGGGCCAGCGCTGCCCACTGCGCCTGTGCAGTCTTGATCGGAAACTTAAGTGTTGCAGCGGTGTTCATGAACAGGGCATGGAATACCGGCCAGTGTCGCGACAAGCTGATACCCAGCCGGGGTCGGCGGGCCACCAGGTAGTCCGCGCTCGGCTGTAGCCGCCGCGTCGCGATCAGCCACGCGATGAACCGATGCACCGCGTTGTTGACGGAGAGCTGCTCGTCTAACGGCAGCGCGGCGAAAGCCTGTGGTTCGCCGACGTGCACCAAGAACCACCGAGCGCCCCATAGCACCGTGTGCTCTGGCAGCTGACCGATGTCCCACAGGTCGTTCTCGTAGGCGGTGACCAGATCCAACGCGTCACCAACGAGTCGGTAGGCGGTCATCAGCTCGCACCGTCCTCGGCCCGATCGGCGATCTCATCTTCGATCGCGTTTACGGCGCGGGCGTATTCCTCGGCGAGCCATGCGTTGGCCAAGTGCAGATAGATGCGGGTGGACTCGATGGAGCGATGCCCGGCTTGCGCCTGCACCGCTTCCAACGCCATCCCGGACTCCCGCAGCCGGGTCAGACATGTGTGGCGCAGCTGGTGGCAGCTCGCGTGGTCTAGGCCGGCGCGTTCCCGCGCTCCGCTGAGCACCTGATCGACGCCGGCGGCCGTCAGCGCATGACCGCGGGTAGGGCCACGCAGCACCACGAACACCTGCTCCGCATCTGTCTGCGGCCGCTCGTGCTCGAAGTATTCAGCCAGGCTGCCGAAGAACCGATTCGCAACTGGAACGATCCGCTGATGGCCACCCTTGCCCTCGGCGATGAACAGCCGTCGCTCCCCGGCGTGCACGTCCGACATACGCAACCCGAGCACCTCGCAGCGACGCAGACCACCCAACAGCATCGCCAGCACGATGGCACGATCCCGGTGGGTGCGCAGCGCCGTGAACAGCGCGTCCACCTCAACTGGTGAGAGCACCTTCGGCAGCGTCCGCGGCGTGCGGATCAACGGCACCCCACGCGCACCCGAAGACTGCGGGCGCCGCGTGCCCACTCCACGCGGCACCGGGTTGCGCCGAACATCGACGTCGTCGCGCACCAAGAGATACGCGAAAAGGCCCGACACACTTGCCAATCGCCGTTTCAGCGTACGCGCCGACAGTCCGGACTCGCCGTCTTCGAGCCGGACCACCCGCGGGCCCTGCCTAGGCGCCCGCTGCGCAGCGAGGAACCCCATCACGTCGGTCGTTGTCACCCACGCCGGCTCCTTGCCGACGACCGAGAAGAACACCTTCAGGTCGTAGGCCGTCGCCAACACGGTGTTCGGCCGCGACCGCGCCGCGACGAACCTCAGGTAGTCGTCGACCAGCGGATCACCCAGGCGGGCCCCGACCTCACCGTCTGGGCCCGCTGAACGCACCAGGCACGGTGTCCACAACATCGGCGCTCCCCGTTGCGGGTTGCGCCCATTCTCACGCCGCTTGGGCACAAACTGCGGTATCGACACCCGCATAACCTCTGAAGAACTCGAATGCCTCGACATGGCAAGCGCACCAAGTTTGTTTGGTCCATCCGAATGACGGGCCGCACGAACAAGTGCCGCGAGCACGCCAGCACCATCACAAACGCCCACACCGCGACCCGCTTCACGGTGGCCGGGTTTAGCCACATCCCCAACCTGCCGTAGTCGATCTGCGCCTCGCTGCCCGGGGCCACCTCGCCGCGCGCCACACTCACCCGCGCCCGGGCCACCTCCTCAGCGAAATGCGTTGCCATCCACCGCCGCACCGACGACTCCGACACCGCGACCTCGTGGTCGTCGCGCAACCGCTGCGCGATCGTAGCCACCGTGACATCGGCGTCCAGCCAGCCCTTGATCCGGTCCCGATGCGGCTCGATCAGCGGCC
>DASPOT010000394.1:0-19786 GCA_035625875.1 Mycobacterium sp.
AACCCCGCCCGGCCGCACATCTGCCCGACCTGACAAGCCAACTCTGATAACCGTTCGTGAAATACCGTTCGCATGGATAGAGCCTTACCTCACTTGACTGGTACTTGCTGGCATTTCGCACTTTGATGAAGGTCATCATTACGAATTAAGCAGCAACCACGACACGCCCGAGCTTCGCCACGTGGTGCACAGAGCTGCACTTCTCCCGTGAACACAGCCGGGGCACGTCTCAGTTCTACAGGAAAGGGACAGGCGCTGCACGCCTCGACGTTCGGCGTTTCCGCTGGTCACGTTGCCTCGTTTCTCATCTCACTTGGCGAGCTGGTACAGGTTCGTCAACGACTTTAGGAGCGGTGAACGTTTCGGCATTCGTCACACGCCGTGTGCGCGGTGCCGTCGCAGCGGCTCGGCTTGAGTATTTTCGTGTGATGGCGATACCCGAGGTCCCAGCGCAGTACGTGTTGTCGCCTTACGCACCGAGCCCGCGCACGCTCATCGACATCATCTACGAAACTGCGGCCCGCTACCCGGACGCGGCAGCGATCGACGACGGCACCGTGCAGCTCACCTACAGCGAGCTGATCGGCGACATCGAGGCCAGCGTGGACTGGCTGGCCGCCCGGGGCATCGGTCGTAGCGACCGGATTGGGATCCGGATGCCGTCGGGCAGCTATGCGCTGTATGTGGCGATCCTGGCGACGCTGGCCACCGGCGCGGCGTATGTGCCGGTCGACGCCGACGACCCCGACGAACGCGCCGAATTGGTGTTCGGTGAGGCCGACGTCGTTGCGGTCATCACCGAAGCGGGCCTGCTCCTGGGCCCGGGCTCGTCGCGTCGCTGTCTGGCCGGGGCACCGCTAGGCCGAGACGATGCGTGGATCATCTTCACGTCCGGATCGACCGGTACGCCGAAGGGCGTAGCCGTCACGCACCGCAGCGCCGCCGCGTTCGTCGATGCCGAGGCGCAGATGTTCTTGCGGGACAACCCGATTGGTCCTGCTGACCGGGTGCTGGCCGGGTTGTCGGTGGCTTTCGACGCATCGTGCGAGGAGATGTGGCTGGCGTGGCGGCACGGCGCGTGCCTGGTTCCCGCGCCGCGGTCGCTGGTACGCAGCGGGATGGACCTCGGCCCGTGGCTGGTCACCCGCGACGTGACCGTGGTGTCGACGGTGCCAACGCTGGCCGCGCTGTGGCCCGCCGAGGCGCTTGAAGCGGTGCGGCTGTTGATCTTCGGCGGGGAGGCCTGCCCTCCGGAGCTGGCCGCACGGCTCGCCGTCGACGGCCGGGAGGTGTGGAATACCTACGGCCCGACCGAGGCCACCGTGGTCACGTGCGCGGCCAGGCTTGACGGCGTCGGGCCGGTCAGCATCGGGCGGCCGCTGCCGGGCTGGGACCTGGCCGTCGTAGACGCGGACGGCCGGCCGGTCAGCTACAGCGACGTAGGCGAGCTGGTGATCGGCGGTGTGGGCCTGGCCCGCTACCTGGACAAGGACAAAGACGCCGAGAAGTATGCCGCGATGCCGACGCTGGGCTGGAGACGCGCCTATCGCAGCGGTGATCTGGTGCGGCTGGAGCGCGACGGGCTGTTTTTCTCCGGCCGCACCGATGACCAGGTCAAGGTCGGGGGCCGCCGCATCGAGCTGGGCGAGGTCGACTCCGCGCTGGTCCACCTACCGGGGGTCAGTGGCGGCGCGGCCGCGGTTCGCCGCACCGCCAGCGGCACGCCGGTACTGGTCGGCTATCTCGTCAGCGCGGATCCGTCGTTCGACATGGCCAAGGCGCGCATCCGGCTCGCCGAGCAGCTGCCCGCCGCGCTAGTGCCGCGCCTTGTCCGGGTTGAGGGGCTGCCCACCCGCACGTCGGGCAAGGTCGACCGCGACGCGCTGCCGTGGCCACCGCCCGGCGGCGCCGACACAGAGGAAACGCCCAACCTGGGTGGCACGACGGGCTGGTTGGCCGAGTTGTGGCGCGACCTGCTTGCGGCCGACGTCGAGGGTCCGGAGGCCGACTTCTTCGCGCTCGGCGGCGGTTCGCTGGCCGCCGCGCAGCTCGTCGCCGCGCTGCGACACCGGTTTCCGCAGGTCACCGTTGCCGACTTGTATGACCATCCCCGGATCGGCTCGCTCGCCGGGTTCCTCGACGAGCTCGAACCGCCGCCGCAGGTTGCCGAGCGTGTGGTGCGACCGACCCCGCGGCTGACACAGGCCGCGCAGACCTTGCTGTCGGTGCCGTTGGCGACGCTGGCGGCGCTGCAGTGGGTGACATGGCTGGCGCTGGGTAATAACGTCGCCCGCGCCCTACATCTGGTGCCGTGGACCGTAGTTGTGAACTGGTGGCTGGTTGTGGTGGCGTTCGTCTTCTTCGTCACACCGGTGGGCCGGATGGGCATCGCGGTGCTGTTCGCGCGCATGTTGCTGTCGAACGTGGAGCCGGGCACCTACCGCCGCGGCGGGTCGGTGCACCTTCGGGTGTGGTTCGCCGAGCGGTTGGCCGAGGCCAGCGGCGCCGAGAACCTGGCCGGGGCGCCGTGGCTGGTGTATTACGCCCGCGCACTGGGCGCCGACGTCGGCAAGGGCGTCGACCTGCACTCCATGCCGCCGGTCACGGGGTTGCTGACGCTCGGGCACCGCAGCGCGGTCGAACCCGAGGTGGACCTGTGCGGGCACTGGATCGACGGCGACAGGTTCCACGTCGGCAGGATCACGATCGGCGACGACGCGACGATCGGCGCCCGGACCACGCTGCTGCCCGGCGCGGTCGTCGGCAAGAACGCCGACGTGGCACCCGGCTCGGGCGTGCTCGGCAAGATCAAGAACGGCCAGTACTGGAAGGGCTCGCCCGCGGTGAAGTCAGGCAAGGCCCGCCACCCGTGGCCTGACGAACGGCCGCCGCGCAGAAGCCGATGGGTCGCTGTGTACGGGTTGACGTCGGTGCTGCTGGGCGGTCTGCCGTTGATCGCGGTGGCGTCCGGCCTTGCGCTGATCGGACTAGGCGTTCACCACACCCGCAGCTTGTCGCAAGCAGTGCTGCCTGCGCTGCTGTGGACACCGGTCGCGACGTCGACGGCGCTGCTGGCGTACGCACTGCTGACGGTGGTAGGGGTGCGGATGCTGTCGATCGGGCTGCGGGAGGGCTACCACCCGGTGCGCAGCCGCGCCGGCTGGCAGCTGTGGGCGACTGAGCGCCTGATGGACGCCGCGCGCAATTATCTATTCCCGCTGTATGCCAGCCTGCTGACGCCGATCTGGCTGCGGGTGCTCGGCGCCAAGGTCGGCCGTGGCACCGAGATCTCCACGGCGCTGCTGATCCCGAAGTTCACCGTGATCGAGGACGGCGCGTTCCTGGCCGACGACACGATGGTCGCGTCCTACGAGCTCGGCGGCGGCTGGATCTACGCGGCGAAGGCGACGGTCGGCAGGCGCGCGTTCTTGGGCAACTCCGGCATCACCCAGCCGGGCCGCCGCGTTCCCGACGACGGACTGGTCGCGGTGCTGTCGGCGACGCCGCCGAAGGCCAAGCGCGGTTCGTCCTGGCTGGGCAGCCCGCCGATGCGGCTTCGCCGGCGTCCCGCCGAGGCCGACGCGGCCGGCACCTATGACCCGTCGCCACGGGTGAGGGCGATGCGGGCGGCGGTGGAGACCTGCCGGCTGTTGCCCGTGATCCTAACGGTCGCGATCGGGCTGGCGGTGCTGGGCGCACTGCAGGCACTGGCAAGGATATTCGGTATCTGGTGGGCGGCGCTGTGCGGCGGGCTGGTGCTGCTGGCGGCGGGTGGGGTCGCCGGTGTTGTCACGGTTGCCGCGAAATGGCTTCTGGTCGGCCGGATTCGGGCGAGTGAGTTCCCGCTATGGTCGTCGTTCGTGTGGCGCAACGAGGTCTCCGACACGTTCGTCGAAACCCTCGCAGCGCCGTGGTTCGCCCGCGCGGCCAGCGGGACACCGGTGATGAACCTGTGGCTACGCGCGCTGGGCGCCGAAGTTGGCCGCGGCACATGGTGTGAAACCTATTGGCTGCCGGAGGCGGACCTCGTCACCCTCGGCAAGGGCTGCACCGTCAACCGCGGCTGCGTGGTGCAGACGCATCTGTTCCATGACCGGATCATGCGGATGGACAGCGTCGTGCTGGAACCCGGCGCGACCCTTGGCCCGCATTGCGTCGCGCTGCCCGCGGCCCGGCTGGGCGCTGGCGCGACCGTCGGTCCCGCGTCGCTGGTGGTGCGCGGCGACGAGGTGCCACAGTCGACACGCTGGCAGGGCAATCCCATCAAGCCGTGGAACCTCGTCCGCAAGAAGACCGGCGGCAACAACGCGCCCGAGCCCGGCGTCCAGGACACCGCAGCGTGAAATCCTCTGCCAAGAAGGCCCCGAATAAGTTGGTACCGGCGGTGCTCGACGACTACCTGCCGAAAAACGGCAACTCCGGCTACCGGGTGTCGCGCTACGAGCTGGATCTGCAGTACAAGGTCGCGATCAACCGGCTGTCGGGATCGGCGACGATCACCGCGGTGACGCTTACCGAGTTGCAGCAGCTCACGCTCGACCTGTCCAGCGCGTTGGCGGTGTCGAAGGTGTTGGTGGACGGCAAACGCGCCGCCCACTTCTCTTGTCGCGGCGGCAAGTTGCGCATCCAGCTGGCATCCAAGCTTGCGACCGGGGCGGCGTTGTCGATCGTCGTGCGCTACGGCGGTTCACCGAAACCGCTGCGGTCACTGTGGGGTGACGTCGGTTTCGAAGAATTGAGCGACGGTGTGCTCGTCGCCGGGCAACCCAACGGCGCCGCGTCGTGGTTCCCCTGCAATGACCACCCCAGCGCCAAGGCCGCGTTCCGCATTCAGGTGAGCACCGAAAGCCGCTACCGGGTGGTCGCCAACGGCAAGCTGGTGTCGCGGCGGGTACGGGCCTCGAAGACCGTGTGGACTTACGAACAACCCGAACCGACGGCGACCTACCTCGTCACCCTGCAGATCGGCGTGTACGAGATGGCGCGGTTGGCGAGGACGCCGGTGCCGATACAGGCGGCGTTGCCCGAGCGGCTGCGCCGCGACTTCGACCAGGACTTCGCCCGCCAACCCGAGATGATGAAGCTGTTCGTCGAGCTGTTTGGTCCGTATCCGCTGGCGAACGGATACACGGTCGTCATCACAGACGACGCACTGGAGATCCCGCTTGAAGCCCAGGGGATTTCGATTTTCGGCGCCAATCACTGCGACGGCACGCGGGCCGGCGAGCGGCTCATCGCCCACGAGCTGGCGCACCAGTGGTTTGGCAACTCCGTGACCGCGCGGTGGTGGCGTGACATCTGGCTGCACGAGGGATTCGCGTGTTACGCGGAGTGGCTGTGGTCGGAACACAGTGGCGGGCCCAGCGCCGACGAGCTTGCCGGCCTCCACCACGAACAGCTGCGTGAGAAGCCGCAAGACCTGCTGCTGGCCGATCCGGGACCGCGCGACATGTTCAACGACCGGGTGTACGAGCGCGGTGCGCTAACCCTGCACGCGCTGCGCGGGCGGCTGGGCGACGAGAAATTCTTTGCGCTGCTCAAGGATTGGACGACCCGGCACCGCCATGGCACCGTCACCACCGACGACTTCACCGGCCTGGCTGCCAACTACTCCGACGAGTCCCTGCGGCCGTTGTGGGATGCGTGGCTGTACTCGACTGAAGTGCCATGACCGAGGCATCGGTGCGATCTGAACCGCCGTCACGCCGCGCTGAACTGCCAAGGCCCCCGGCCGGTGCGTGTGGATCCACAGAGCCGCCAGCCAGGTCTGCTCTCGCAGCAGTCAGACCGGTTGCGGGGGTGCGCGATTCGTTCAACAGCTTCCCTTCGCTCGTCGTCACGGCGCGCCCGATGAACCGGCGGATGTATGTCGTCTATAGCGACGTCAATCCGCGCACTTTGTCAAGCCCCGGTACTCGGGCGACACTTTGGTCATAGTGATCGGAGCGGTGTCAGGAGAGCACGTTGTCTGATATTTCGGGCCTGCCGGTAAGAGCTTTGGTGGTTTGCGGTGTGACACGGCAGGACACCGCGGTGGGACGGGCCGCCGGGGCCATCGCCACCGAATTGCAAGCCCTCGATATCGAAGTGATCGTCTCCCGGTCCGCCGCGGACGCGGCTGCCGTGGTCGCCTCGGATCCTGGCCTGGGCGTGATTGTCGCGGACTGGGCGCTGACCCAGGAAGGCGACGGCAGCACGCTGGTCGATCGGGTCCGGGCGCAGAACGAGGACATTCCGCTGTTCCTGATGACCGCGCGGGGCTCGCTTGAGTCCGTACCGGTCTCCGTGGTGCGCGAGTGTGACGGGTTTGTATATCCGCTGGACGATACGGCCGACTGGATCGCGGGCCGCCTTCGTGACGCGACGTTGCGGTACCGCCGCGCCCTCCTCCCGCCCATGTTCGCGGGCCTGGTCAGGTTCTCCGAAGAACACGAGTACTCCTGGCACACGCCGGGGCATGAAGGCGGTGCCGGCTTCCGGAAATCACCGATCGGCCGCGCGTTCTTCGAGTTCTTCGGCGAGCAGACGTTCCGCTCCGATCTGTCTACATCGGTGGATGAGCTTGGCTCACTCCTGGATCACTCCGGGTTGATCGGCGACGCGGAGCGCGAGGCGGCCAGGATCTTCAACGCCGACTTCACCCTGTTCGGGACCAACGGCACATCGACGTCGAACCGGGTGGTACACCAGGCGACGGTGACAGCGGGCGACACGGTGCTCCTAGACCGCAACGCGCACAAGTCGGCCGAGCAGGCGACGACGATCACCCACGCCCGGCCGATCTACATGGTCCCCACTCGCAACACCTACGGCATCATCGGGCCCATTCCGCCCGCGGAGATGTCCGGGGAGGCGGTGGCCCGCAAGCTGGCGGCTTCGCCCCTGGCCACCGGGGCGCCAGTGCTGGCCATGGTGACGAATTCCACCTACGACGGGCTGCTGTATCACGTGCCCACTGTGGAGCGTGCGCTCGGTGCGCATGTCGACCGGCTGCACTTCGACGAGGCCTGGTACGGCTACGCGGCCTTCAATCCGCTTTATCACGAGCGCCACGCCATGCACCGCGGCAAGCGCGCAGCGAACGCCCCCACGCTGTTCGCGACCCAGTCGACGCACAAACTGCTGAACGCACTCTCCCAAGCCTCCTACATCCACATCCGCAACGGCCGTAACCCAATCGACTTCGACCGCTTCAACGAGGCGTTCATGATGCACGCCTCCACGTCACCGCTGTACGCCATCATCGCCTCCAACGACGTCGCGGCGAAGATGATGGAAGGCCGCAGGGGCGAGGTCCTGACCCGAGAGTCGATCGACGAGGCGGTGGCATTCCGGCAGACCCTCGCCCGTGCCGCCCGCGAACTGGGGGACGACTGGTTTTTCCGCCCCTGGCAACCTGACAACGTGCATAACGACAACGGCGCGGAACTTGCGTTCGCGGACGCACCGGCCGACGTGCTGGCCACCAGGCCGGAGGCCTGGCACCTAAAGGCGGGCGACTCCTGGCACGGGTTCACTGGCCTGCCCGACGACTACGCGATGCTCGACCCGATCAAGGTCACGATCCTCACCCCGGGGATGAGCCGCACCGGCCAACTGGAGGCCTTCGGCGTTCCGGCCGCGCTGGTTACGTCCTACCTCGACCAGCACTGCTCCATCGTGGTGGAAAAGACGCAGGACTTCTCGATCCTGTTCCTGTTCTCGATGGGAGTGACCAGGGGAAAGTGGGGCTCCCTGGTGACCGCCCTGTTCAACTTCAAGCATGACCTGGACCGCAACGCGCCACTGATGAACGTGCTGCCGGGTCTCTTCGACGTCGACGCGGAGCGGTACGGGCGGATGGGACTGGCCGACCTGGCCGCGCAGATGCACGACACTCTGAAGAGGACCAATCAGATGCAACTGCAGGCCGAGGCGTTCAGCCGACTGCCCGCACAGACGATGGCCAACGCCGACGCCTATGCTCACCTGGTGCGCGGCACAGTCCGGCCGGTGCGACTGGCCGACATCGCGGGGCGGACGGTAGCCGTCGGCGTCGTGCCCTACCCGCCGGGAATCCCGCTGCTCATGCCGGGCGAGAACGCAGGCCCTGCGGACGGCCCATTCATCGGGTACCTGCGGGCACTGGAGAAGTTCGACAGGCTCTTCCCCGGCTTCGAGCATGACCTGCACGGCGTCGACCACGTCCGCGGCGACTACGTGATCAGTTGCGTGGAGGAGTCCTGAGGAGGCTGGCTACCTAAGGCAGCAGTCCCCGGGTGAATCGCGGATGAGTGCATGCCGAACGCGCCCGTGGGCAAGCGCATCACTAGCCGAGACGGTTTCTTAGCTGATAGTCGTCCGGTGACATCCGGTGATCTGCACTGGTATCACGCAAGCTGCGCGCCTGCGCTCAATCCCGTGCCGTCGCGCGTGGGCGGCGACGTTGGCAAACTGGTGGTCATCAGTGCCGTTGCCGGAGACACCAAGGAGCGTGAACCAGGTGGAAACACGAGCTCAGGTGCTGGTCACCGCCGCAGAGCTGGCTGGCCTTATCCAAGCTGGCGATCCGGTGACGATCCTGGATGTGCGCTGGCAGCTCGACGAGCCTGATGGGCGTGCGGCCTACCTGCAGGGCCACATACCGGGCGCGGTCTATGTGTCACTTGAGGAGGAACTCAGCGATCACACCGTCGCCGGCCGAGGACGTCACCCGCTGCCGGCGGGGCGCAGCGTCGAGGCAGCCGCCCGTCGGTGGGGGATCCGAGAAGGCGTGTTGGTCGTGGCGTATGACGACTGGAACCGAGCCGGTTCGGCGCGGGCGTGGTGGGTACTG
This sequence comes from Mycobacterium sp., assembly GCA_035625875.1. Taxonomy (GTDB): domain Bacteria; phylum Actinomycetota; class Actinomycetes; order Mycobacteriales; family Mycobacteriaceae; genus Mycobacterium. Next base: position 8,816 of record DASPOT010000394.1, read on the forward strand.
ACGGCGGCTGGGCTCGCAAACGTACGCGTTCTTGACGGCGGCCTGTCCGCGTGGCGGTCAGCGGGAGGTGCCTTAGAGACTGGCGCCGTCGCCCCGCAAGTCGGGAATGTGACTGTGCTGCAAAGTGATTTGTATGCCGGACAGCGCCCGACGTTGACCGCGCAGCAAGCCGGCGCAGGGGGCATGACGCTGCTCGATGCACGCGCACCCGAACGCTTCCGCGGCGACGTTGAGCCGGTCGATCGGGTTGCCGGTCACATCCCTGGCGCCAAAAACGTTCCCAGCACCGCTGTCTTGGCTGGTGACGGCACGTTTCTCGCCGACGGTGCGCTCACTCAACTGTTGTCCGACCATGGCCTCGATCGCAGCGACCGCATCGGTGTCTACTGCGGCTCAGGTGTCAGCGCGACCGTCACGCTCGCGGCGCTGGCTGTGGTGGATTACGCCGCAGCGCTGTTTCCGGGGTCATGGTCCGAGTGGAGTTCGGATCCCACCCGCGCCGTTGCCCACGGTCCCGAATAGCTGCAGGCGGACACCCCGGGTGATCGCCAGCTCCGGGGCGAACGTCGTGGCGTCGCCAATCTGAGGAAGTCGCGGCTATGCGATCACGCTTCACAACGCCAGACGGGCTGGGGACCGCCTGGGCGACACGGGAAGTCCGAAAAGGCAAGTCATCGCAAACGCGAGATGGCATAGGCCCCCTTGAAGCTACAAGGCAGGCGCTAAGTTCAGTCCCGGAATACGCCATCACCGGTCCACGTGACTTATAAGGGTTTCAGCGAGTGTGGCGGCCACGCGGCTGATGTATTGCGGCGCGGCGCTGGCCATAAATAGTGTCCATGTGAGGGGCGGGTGCAGGGTGATTGTGCGCAGGTCGGGGAACCGGTTGGCCACGCTGACGGGCAGGACCGCCGTTGCCAGCCGGTGGCGGATCAGCTCGGCAGTGATCGCGTAGTCGGCGACCTCGTAGGCACTGACCGGCTGTGCCCCGATCGTGGTGAAGGCGGCGTCGAGGCGCTGGCGTATTCCCCACCCGAGCGGGAACTGGATGAGGTCTTCTTCGGCGAGATCGACGAGTTGCACTCGTGCGCGGTCGGCCAGCGCGTGGGTGGATTCGCAGACGAAGACCATGGGTTCGTGCATCAGCTCACGGATCGCGACAAGTGGGGACGGCGGCGCGGAGATCGACACCAGGGCCAGGTCCATCTGGCCGTCGGCGATGGCGGCCAGATGCCCGGCCGAGCCGGTGAGGCTTTGCCGCAGGCGAACCGTGACCAGCGGGTTGAGGCGGCGGAACTGCTCTAGCGCAGCCGGCAAGTTCAACGTTCCCCACGACATCAAGGTGCCCAGCGTGACCGTCCCCGTCAGCTGACCGCAGTAGTCATCAACCGAGGATTGCGCTCGGTGCGCTGCGTGTAGCACCTCGCGGGCATGCTGAAGGAAAACCTCGCCGGCTGAAGTGAGCGCAATCTGACGCTTGGTGCGGTCGAACAGCGCCACGCCCAGCTCTTGTTCCAGTTTGGCCACCGACGCCGACAGCGCGGATTGCACGACATGAATCCGCTGGGCCGCCCGGGAGAAGTTCAGCTCGGCGGCCACGGCTGTGAAGTACTCCAGGTGCCGCAACTCCACTCGCGAAATCCTATCGCATATACCGATGGTTTTGATCGATTTTCTTCGTTGGACGCGATGCAAAAACGGGTGTTGTCTTAGAGGCGTCAGGCGATAACCATCAGGCCACAGGAGGACGTGATCATGCGGGCCCTGCGTTTCAATCGGTTTGGTGACCCGGATGTTCTGCAGGTTACGGACATGCCCGACCCGGCGGGATCAGCGTGGGAGGCGGTGGTCCGGGTCGAAGCGGCGTCGGTCAATCCTTCGGACGTGAAAAACGTGGCCGGGGCGATGGAAGGTACGGTGCTGCCGCGCACACCCGGGCGTGATTTCGCCGGCGTGGTGATCAGCGGGCCACCCGAGTGGGAAGGAGCTGCGGTGTGGGGCACCGGCGGAGACGTCGGGTTCACCCGCGACGGTTCGCACGCCGAGTTGATGTCGGTGCCCGTGGAAGCGCTGGTGCGCAAACCCGAAGGGCTCAGCTTTGAGGAAGCCTCCGCCGTCGGGGTGAACTTTGTGACCGGCTGGTACGGAGCGGTTGAGGTCGCAGAGCTCTCTGGAGGCGAAAGCATTGCTGTCTTCGGCGTTTGCGGCGGTGTGGGAGGCGCGGTAGCACAGATCGCCAAGGCGTTGGGCGCCACGGTGATCGGAGTAGGCCGCCGCCCGCCCGGCCCGGACACTCCGGCCGCGGCGATCATCGACCACTTCGTCACCTTCGATCCGGCCGCTGACATCGGCGCCCAGATCAAACAGCTGACCGGCGGCGTAGGCGCCCAGGTGGTCTATGACGCCGTCGGCGGGGTGACCACGCCGGCCGCGCTGGCCTCGCTCGCGCACCGGGGCAGGCTGGTGGTGATCAGCGCTGTCGGTCCCCGCAAGGTGGCCATCGATCTGATCGATCTGTACCGCAACGAAACCCGGATTTTCGGCGCGAACAGCCTAAAACTCGACGTCGTCAAATCCGCACGGTGCCTGGAACTCATGAGTCCCTACTTCGAATCCGGGGTTTTCCGGCCACTTCCGGTCACCGCGAGCTATCCGATCGACCAGGGGGTTGCGGCGTATCAGGCCGTCGCCGACCACATCGCCGGCCGCGTCGTGATTCGCCCCTGACCCTAACCACTTCAAACGACCCAATCTCAAAGAGAGGCAAGACAATGTCAAGCAATCTGACCGAACAAACCCTCACCGCGGCGGTGCAGCGGAGCTTCGACACGTCCACCGATGAGCGCTTCCGGCAACTGTTCGTCTGCCTGGTGCAGCACCTACATGATTTCGCCCGCGAGGTGCGCCTGACCGGCGACGAATGGTTCACCGCAATGGATTTCCTCGAGCGGGTGGGCAAAATCTCAACCCCGACCCGCCAGGAGGTTGTGCTGCTGTCGGACATCCTCGGGTTGAGCATGCTGCTGGACAAGATCAACCAGCGCAGTGGGTCATCGACCACCGACTCGGCCCTGCTTGGCCCGTTCTATGTCGAGGGCCGTCCCAAGGCCGACAACGGGGCCGACATCTCCGATGGTGTGGCGGGCACGCCGATGTTCGTCACCGGCCGAGTTGTCGACGAACAGGGCAGGCCGGTCGCCGGGGCCCATGTGGACACCTGGCACAGCGACGGCGAGGGATTTTATGACGTTCAGCAGACCGAGAAGCTGCATGGCGAGTTGGCCATGCGGGCGCTGCTGACCACCGACGACGACGGCCGATTCTGGTACCGGTCCGTCACGCCTCGCTATTACCCGGTGCCCACCGACGGCCCGTGCGGGGAGATCATGCGCGCCGCAAACCGATCCATCATGCGCCCGCAGCACGTGCACTTCTGGTTCCACGCCGAGGGCTATCAGCCGCTGATCACCCAGCTGTTCCTGCGCGACGACCCCTACATCGACCGCGACGCGGTCTTCGCCGCGCAGGACTCGCTGAAGGCGGACTTCGTGCGGCACGAGCCCGGCATCGCCCCGGACGGAACGACCGTCGAGGAACCCTTCGTAACCCTGGACTGGACGTTCGTCCTGCACGCCGAAGCCGACGGACAGCAGTAAGGGGCCAAGCCAATGTCACGGATACCGCTCACCAGCATCGAACAGCAACCCGAGCCGATCCGCCAGTTCATGGCGCGTCGCGACAATCTCAATGTGTTCCGACTGGTCACCAACGCCCCCAATGTGTTTGGCGGATGGACGCAGATGGTCGACGAGCTGTTCGACAGTCCTACCTTCAGCCTGCGAATGCGGGAAGTGATCATCCTGCGGGTGGCCCATTTGCAGGGCTCACGCTATGAGCTCGCCCAGCACACGGCTCTCGCCCGCGCCGCCGGGCTGACCGACCAACAGATCAACGCCATCGTCGGCACCGGCGCTCTCGACGCGGCTGGCTTCAGCAGCACCGAACTCACCGCTCTCCACGTCATCACCGAGTTGTGCACCACCCACCGACTGCGGGACGACTCCTTCGCAGCGGCCCGAGGTGTCTTCGGCGACGAAGCGGTCACCGAGTTGCTGATGATCATCAGCTGCTATTACGGGCTGGCGTTGGTGCTCAACGCGGTCGACCTCGACGTCGACGCCACAGCCAGGTTCCAACCCTGACAGGAGAAGCCAAATGACTCGAATCGCCTATCGTCGGCCCGAAGAAATGACCGAGCAGGCCCGCGAATTGATCGTAGAGCGGGGCAATCTCAACGTCTACCGTGCTCTGGCTAACGCCGAGAAGGTGTTCACCGGTTGGATGCTGGCGGGGCGCGCCGCCCTGACCAGCCCAGTACTGTCCGTCAGGCTGCGCGAACTCGTCGTCCTGCGCACCGCCTTTCTCATGGACTGCCCCTACGAGCTCGGCCAGCACACCGATGTGGCGCGCACGGCCGGGGTCAGCGAGCAAGAGATCAAAGCCCTAATCTCCGAATCTAGTTGGGAACAACTCGATTTCAACGACACCGAACGCTCGGTCGTGCGCCTGACATCCGAACTGCTCACCGCCCGCGGCGTTTCGGCCGCATTGCTCGATCAAGTGCACAAGGCCCTCGGCTCCGAGGCCACCATCGAAGTTCTCATGCTCATCAACCGGTGGGCCGGCCTGGCGCTGATGCTCAACGCACTCGACGTCGACCTCGATGAGAGTGCCCGTATATCGATACCCGCGACACAAGGAAGACGATCATGACAACTGAGTGCCACATCGGCTGGCTGGGAACCGGTCGCATGGGTGCCGCGACGGCCACGCGCCTGATCTCTAACGGCGCAGCGCTGACGGTCTGGAATCGCACGCCATCGAAAGCCGCGCCGCTGACTGCGCTGGGCGCAGCCCAAGCGGACAGGATCAGCGACCTCGGCCATTGCGACATCGTCTTCACGATGGTCAGTTCCTCGAACGACCTACTCGCGGTGACGTTGGGCCCCGAAGGCCTGCTCCGCGCCCGGCCTGCGCCAGCCATCGTGGTGGACTGTTCAACCGTCTCCGGTGAGGCGGTCGCCGAGGTCCGCGCCCAGGCCGCCCGCCGCGACATTGAATTCCTGTCCTCACCTATCAGCGGCAACCCGGACATGGTCGCCGAAGGGAGCGCAGCGATCGTCGCCTCAGGGCCCGCGCAGGTCTTCGACACCGCTTTGCCGTACCTGCGAGCGATCGCGCCTAGTGTGACCTATTGCGGTACAGGCGAGGAGGCGAGTCTGGTCAAGTTGTGCCACAACCTGATGCTGGGGATCGTCGCCGAGGCGTTGGCCGAAGCGACGACTCTGGCCGAGAAAGGTGGCGTGTCCGCAGGTGCCACGGACACTGAGAACGTACAGGTGCTGTAAAGTTCTCACGAACCGTGTCGGAATCTCACGGAGCTGCTGGCGGAGCACTGGCGGCTCCGCTATTGGCGTGAGACACGTGCGTCAGCCTTCGCGAGGCGGCTCTCCGCTAGCGAACCACACCTCTTGCGGCACAAACACGGGCGGCCCACCGCAACTCCCGCACGGGGGAGCTGACTGAAATGATCAGCGGTGCAAACACTCTCAATTCAGGTAACTGTCAGGTCGCTGGGCAGCTCGTCGCTCAGCGCGGCCTGAGCGAGCAGCTCGCCAAGCAGCGGCCCGAACTTCATGAGGTTGCTGCCGACGAACGCGACGATGCAGCCGCGGCGTGCTACCGTCCAGCCGTCGCCGCCGGCGTCGAGCCACGCGGCGCGGACCGTCAGGCAGTCCACCTGGCCTACGGGCGAGAGCGACGGGAACAGCGCGCGCACGGTCGCGCGGTCCGGCACCTCCTGCCCGAACGCCCAGCGCCCCGTGCTGCCGAGCGGCAGCCCGTAGCCCTCGGGCGCGGACAGGCACGCGGCGCCGGTGGCGTCGGCGCCCTCGTAGGTGAAGCGAGCGTGCGGAGCGAACTCGACGCCGAGCGGGCCGAAGAGTGCCGGCGTCTGGACCCCCGCGCAGATCAGCACCCGGTCGCCTCGCACGACGGTGCCGTCCGCGAGGGTCACCGAGCCGTCGTCGGCGACCGACACGACCTCGCCGCGGTGGATGTCGACCCGCCGCGCCAAGGCGGCCAGCGCGCGGCGGATGCGCAGGCTGCCGCCGAGCGGATCGAGGACTCCGGTCTCCCACGGCGCAGCGACGAATGGGATCCGCGCCTCGATCTCGCGCCGGTCAAGCCAGGAGAACGCGGCGCCGGCCTCTTTCATTGCTGCCGCGGTGTCCTTGCGGGGGCCGACGGCGATGAAGCCTTCGGAGCCGAGCAGCCGCCCCGCCCCGAGCTCGGCCTCCCAGCGCTGCCAGCCGACGCGGGCCTCCAGAGCGAGCGCGCATAGCGCCGGGCGCCGGTGCGCGATGCGGAAGATCCGCGCTAGTCCCGCGGACTGCTCGGCGAACGGCTCGCCGCGCTCGAGCACGATCGCGTGCTCCCCGCGCCGCGACAGCTCGTAGGCGGCCGCGAGCCCGCATACCCCCGCGCCGATGATGACAATCACGCTAGGAACCGCAGCATCAGCGAGCGAAAAGCCTTGCGGGTCCTCCATCGGCGCCAGGTGCCCGACGCCGCGCTTGCGCCCTTAATCACGATGACCATGACCACGATTGGGTCGGGGGTATGTCGCGCTGGCGATCTGGAGGATCTCCAGACGATCCGCCGGCAAGATGAACCCTGACTGGATCGCCGTGTCGAGCGCCGTGGTGAAGCGGTCCAGGTAGTCCGTGGCCCCGCCCGGGTAGAGCCTGCGCAGGGTGGCGGCGTCGAATAGTTCGCCAGAGCCGAAGATCGCCGACATGGCGCTTTCGTCGGTGCCGACACCGGATGTCCGAGCAATCGGTACGTCCACCCATGGGGTCCTGACGCCGCCCTGCGCGAGTCCGTTCGAATCAACAATTGGCTGGGGCGGATCGGTGTCGCTTAGCTCAATGGGTGCGGCGCTGGGCGCTGGCTGGCCCGATCGGACCCATTGGCAGAGGCTTGATAGCGCCGCCTGGAGAACATAGTGGTGCTGCGGGGCGAAGTTGATGTAGTGCCCAAGTTGCTGACCCATCAGGATGTTGGTCGGCGCATAGGCTGCCACGATATCGCGCAGTGCCGCAGAGCCGCTGTCGATCGGCGCCACCTGGATCGTGTAGTTGTCGGCATGAGCGGTGCCGGAAACCTCCCAGACCCGCAGCCGTTGGTTGTCGGGCTGCCTCGCGAGGTGATAACCCAGTCGCAGGCCGCCGAAAAGGTCGGTTTCGGTAATGAGGGTGATTAGTGGAACGCGTAGGTCGGGGCGAAATGTGACCGCCTGTGGTGTGCTGGTCCGGGATGCGTCGAAGATCGAGCTGCTGTCCAGTGGTGCGGCAGATGCGAATCGGGAATGCACCAGGAAGCCGTCGTAGACCTGGGCGAGCGGATCGACGGCGTTGACGTAGGTCGTCAAGAACAGGGCCGATTGGGACTCGCCCAGAGCGACAACGTGTTTCGGGCACTGCTCGCGCAGAACGCCATTGTGCTGCCCATCCTTGATGAGTCGGCCGATGTGGGAAAAAATGTCGTAGGAGAAGGCGTCGCCCGGGTGGTGCAGGGATGCATACCGTGTCGGATCCTGGCTCTTCAATGACAGGTCGGCGCCTATAAGGTTCGGGCCGCCCTCGACGCCCACTCGCTGGGCCGAGACCGCGACGTACGCGTAGCCCGCGCGAGCCATTTCGCGATGCGCCATGAACCACACAGCCGGAGCGTCGATGCCGCCGCTCACGTTGAGCCACTCGACGAGTACTGTCCCGTTGAACTCGCCCTGATTCGCTGGCGTCAGCACCACTATCCGAGTGGTGTAATCCGCGGCGCCTGAGGCCGTTACACTCCACCGGCCGTCTAAACTGAGCTCCCCTGCGGCGGTGTAGCACGACGCTGTCCCGGAAATCAAGAACTCCTCGGAGACATAGCCCAGCGTGGCGATGTCAAAAGCGCCCAACAGCAGAGCAGGCTTCCCGGGCGCTCGTAAGACGATCTGGTGATCTGTCACGGCGTGCCGTCAGCTATGAGCCATGGACAAGGCGTCATCGCATGCCAACCACTGGCACAGGCGCGTTATGGCGCCGGCAACCCCTACGCTGGTGCGACACAGATACTTCCTACCCGCGCTCCCGTGAAGATCCAATAGTCGATCACCGCGCCGCGTCCTGGGTACCACAATCAGCTAGTTCGTGGCCCGCCAACCTCAGCTGCGGCGTGCGGGTGGTGCTGATCCGCGCTTGAACGCGGCGCTCAAGTAGACGGTCGATCTGCATCACGGAACGACGTGACCGCACTGTCACGGAAGCTGGCGGCCGAGGGGGTAGATATCTGTTCGCCATCCAGCCGATCGCGATGGGTCTGACCACCATTTTGTCGTCAGTCGCCTCCTCGGCGGTGACCTGCCGACCGTCGTCCGCAGCCCGGCCGGAAGGCCGACGGTGATCACCGGACCTCGATGTGTCGCTGATGCCGTCGCCGCGTAGCCGGACACCCGATGGGCCACTTTCGGTCTGATCCGTGCTGGCCGGCGCGGGCAACCGCGATCGAGAGCGAGGAAGCGTTGAGCCATGGGTGATCCGGTTCGCCTGCCGCCGGCTCAGGGGATTAGGACGACCTTGCCGACGTTCTCGCGCGCGGCAAGGATCCGGTGCGCCTCAGGCGCTTCCTCAAACGGCACCGCCGCGTGTATCACCGGCGACGCCGTGCCGTCGGCCAGCGCCGCCGACAGCGGGCCGATCCAGGGCTCGAGCGTGCCGCGGTCGTCCCACAGCCTCAGCATGTTCAGGCCGATGACGGTCTTCGACTCCTCGAGCTGCTTGATCAGATTGAATCCCCGCAGCATCGCCAACGCCTGAGGGGCGGCGCGGCGCAGCGACCGTTTCTCGCCTTGTTGCATTGCGGAGACCCCGTAGCCCACGAGCCGTCCGCCGGGACGCAGCAATTCGTAGGAACGCCGCAGCGACGTCCCGCCGAGCGCGTCGAGCACGATGTCATACGGCGGCAGGCCATGCCACCAACCGTTGCGGCGGTAGTCGATGGTGCGGTCGACGCCGAGTTCGGTGAGCCGTTGATGCTTGGCCGGTGACGCGGTGCCATGCACCTCCGCTCCGGCGGCCTTCGCCAGTTGCACGGCCGCGATGCCGACGCCGCCGGCCGCCGCGTGAATCAGTACGCGCTCGCCGGCGCGCAGTGACCCGTACCCGTGCAGCGCGGCCCACGCGGTGGAGTAGTTGACGGGGATCGCGGCGCCCTGCTCGAAACTCATCGAGTCAGGGAGCGCGACGGTGTCGGCGGCCGCGACGTTGACGATCTCGGCATAACCGCCGAAACGCGTTCCGGCCAGGACCCGTTCGCCGATCCGCGCCGCGCCGATACCGTCGCCGACGGCCTCGACCGTTCCGGCCACCTCGTAGCCGACAACGCACGGCAGCTTCGGGGCGTCCGGATACAGGCCGACGCGGGCGAGGTGGTCGGCGAAATTGACTCCGGCTGCGCGAACCGAGATGCGCACCTGCCCGGATGCGGGCGGCGGGGGGTCGGGCCGCTGTTGCACCTTGAGGACCGACGGGTCGCCGTGCTTCGTGATGACGACTGCGCGCATGGCTCCTCCCGGCGCGAACTCTACGCGATGGCCAGCGCGTGTTCGTACAGGGTTGGGTCGTGGGCGCAGATGATCAGCAAGTCGGGATCGCGGCGGCGGTACAGCCTCGGGAAGCCGGGCTTGGTTGTCGCGCATCGCCTTTCGGTCAGGCGCGACGAACGACCCCTGTGCGCACATCGCCGGCGTTCTGGCGGCGCCGTCGCGGTTGTGTGCATTCATTGCGCCCGACGCGGTCTGCTCTGCGCTACTGCCGAATGACAACAGTTGGGTGCCGCGGGGCCGGGGGATAGCCGCGCTGCCATCAGTCGAACGACTTAGCGCGCTTTCGGGCATTGCCCAGCCGTCAACGCAGCGGCCGGGTGTGGCCGTGATGCACCGCGGCATTCGGCAAGGCCGCTACGGGCCCGGTGCGGGTGCCTCGCCGCCGCTGGCGGCGGCTGCGGAGTCGCCGCAGCCGACGACATCAGGGTCGGGGACATGGTCTATGCCTGCGGGATCCATTTGAGCTGGGTGCCGCGGTGACGTTCAGGAGGTGAGCCGGTCGGCGACCGACACAACCCGCCGGGCCAGGTGCTCGAGCGCCGCGTTGGTCGGGTCGTCGAAATCGCTGATGTTGTCGTGGGTGGAGGTCAGGCTCACCCCGTACGGATTGCCATCGACGAACTTCAGCTGATCGGTGTATCCCGGCGGCACGATGATGCCGCCGAAATGCATCAACGTGATGTAGAGCGTGACCAGGGTGGTCTCCTGGCCGCCGTGGATGGTGTTAGAGGACGTGAAGCCCGCATACACCTTGTCGGCGAGCTTGCCTTCGGCCCACAGCCCGCCAAGGGAGTCCAGGAAGTTGCGCAACTGCGATGCAGGCGAGCCGAACCGAGTCGGTGAGCCGAAGATCACCGCGTCGGCCCAGACGATGTCGTCGCCGGTCGCGACTGGCAAATCCTTGGTGGCTTCGTAGTTCGCCGTCCAGGCCGGGTTCCGTGCGAACGATTCCGGGTCGCGTGTCTCGGCGACGCGTCGCACCCGGACTTCGGCACCTGCGGACTCGGCCGCCGCAGCAACGTGTTTCACCATCGTCGTTCCGTGGCCGGTGGCCGAGTAGTAGATGATCGCGAGTTTCGTCATGGCGTCATCTTAGGCATGGCAGTGATGCCGAACTCGCGCTTTAGCACCGTGCGCGCGGCGCGGTAGCCGCACATGCGGTGCACCCCGCCGCCCAACGGAGTCGCCGCCGAACACGGGCGCACCTTGGGAATCGGTGTCCGCCAGGGGTTGAGTCGCGGCGGCAAGGACGGCGGGCC